>CAJWKQ010000166.1 GCA_913041895.1 uncultured Verrucomicrobiales bacterium | reverse complement strand
CATAGTCCAACCCAAGAACAGGTTTGTACCCCACCTTAACTGCAGCGATAGATAGAATTCCCGAACCCGAACCTACATCCAACAAGCTCTGCTCCGTGCGACACCGCCTCATACTCACTATTTTTCGGAGACAGTACTTTGTTGTCTCATGTTGTCCTGTACCAAAGCTCATTCCAGGATTAATGACCACAGTCTTTTGCCCAGACTTCAGTTGAACTTTCTCCCAGTCCGGCCTTACCACCAGCTTTCCGTTTATGTCGATTGGCTTAAAATTTCTTTTCCATGAATTAGCCCAGTCTTGACGTTTAAGCCGCTTTACCTCGATGCCCCACCTTCCGACATTCAACCCACATTCACAGATTTTGTATAATCCTTTTGTAATTGCATCACGATCGTATTGAGTAACTCTTTGATGTTCCGGAAGGAATACTGAAACCGTCACCGTTATGTTCTCTGTATGAGTAAATATAGTGTAAGGTCTTTGAAAAACTCGCTCAAGTAACGACCCAACCGCCTCATCAGCCTCGGGAGTCTTGGGAGCTATAGTGATAGAAACCTGACGAAAGCCCGTATTCACCCCTGACTAATTGCTTCTTTCTGCAGTCCACCCAACAAATCTACCCCCTCACGCCCTAGACCCAATAGAGTGTTAAGTTGATCAGCACTAAAAGTTGCCTCCTCCCCAGTCCCCTGTATTTCGATATACTGCCCGGTAGTAGTCATAACTAGATTCATGTCTACCTCTGCGGCAACATCTTCCACATAACAGAGATCCAACAAAGCTGTTCCTTCAACGATACCAACACTCACTGCAGCCACTGGATTGAGAAAAGGATTTTCCTCTAACTTCCCTTCGGCAATCATTTTGTTAACCGCTAAACCCATGGCAACATATGCACCGGTGATGGAGGCAGTCCGAGTTCCTCCATCGGCCTGCAACACATCACAGTCAATCCAAAACGTTTTGCTCCCAACTTTCTTAAGGTCAATGGCTGATCTCATAGAACGACCTATCAGACGCTGAATCTCGGTAGAGCGCCCATCAAGCTTACCCCTGTTAACATCTCTTTTTTTCCTATCCAGAGTAGAATATGGAAGCATTGAATATTCTGCTGTAATCCAGCCTCCATCTTGATCCTGCATCCAGCGCGGCACACTTTCCTCAACACTGACACCACATATAACTCGCGTATCACCCCATTCAATCAACGTAGATCCTGTCGCATAAGGAGCAATATTATTTTGAAAGGAAATATTACGGAGTTCATTTACCGCTCGATTATCTTGGCGCTGATAGGTGTTACTCATGTGAGACAAGCTTAGCCGCCCTCATTTCGAGGAGCAATGAATAAGCAAAAATGATTTTTCATCGTCAGAATGGTTAGCTTTACCTAATGTGGATTTTGTGACTCCACGAGTACCTTGGACCCCTATTGATGTCGTGCAATTGCTTTTTGTGTGGATTGCTGCATTATTTGCCGGGCAGACGACCTATGGCATTTTGGTCCCACCAAAAGTTGAAGGCCTTCACTCTGTAAGACACGAAAACAACCAGACTCTTCTGGTCAAATTTCTATCAGAAAACAAATATAAGAGCACCACAGAGAACGGAACATTTTCCTTCAAAGGCAAGTTTACGCCTCAAGATCGAACCACAATTATCCTGTCACCCTATAAATCAGATAAAACTCATAACGTCATACTTAAAACAACAAAGAGAGACCGGCTGGGCATCATTACAATCAATATTATTTTTGTTCAATGCAGTATGGTCATATTGATTGGCATTCTTCTATTCAGATACCGCATAAACTGGAATTCTGCATTCGGCAAACTCAAAGATGGCCCGTGGGTAATTAGCTTATCCTGCTTGATTGGCCTTGGGTTCATTATTCCGGCATATGGCTTAAACTTTATATCTCAAATAATAATCACCGCCCTCGGAGGTGAAGTCACAACGCAGGAAGCCGTGAAAATGGTATCCACCTCCGGTTCTTCAACTGAACTGATTCTTCAGGCTCTGAGCGTAGTGATCTTGGCCCCAATTGCCGAGGAACTGTTTTTTCGCGGAGTTGTCTACACAGCCATCAAACAGGCAGGATATCCTGGCCTTGCAATAGGCTTTAGCGCCATTTTTTTTGCCTCAATCCATGGCTCACTAGCGCTAATACTACCGTTAACATTGCTCGCAATTGTGCTAATTTGGATTTATGAAAAAACCGGTTCCATTTTTGCCCCCATCGTTGTGCATGCCACCTTTAATGCCGTAAATTTTACTATGATTAAATTGCTGCCAAAAATGATAAATTAATGACTGAAAAAGACCTCATTAGATCACTGACGGCAAATCTGCATACTGATGATACAGTAATGGTGGGTGCGGGCGATGACTGTGCGGTTCTAAAATTTGGGAACCAGGAATTATTGTTTAAGACAGATGCCATAGTGGAAGGTGTTCATTTCGACAGTAATGCAGCCCCTGATAAAATTGGCCACAAGGCTTTGGCTCGTGCCTTATCTGATATAGCAGCCATGGGAGGCACCCCTTGCCACTGTCTAATTACCATGGGAACAAATCCTGAAATAAAAATTGGTTATATTGAAAAAGTATACGAAGGCTTAAAAAAGTGCGCAGAAAATCATAATGTTAATATCGTCGGTGGTGAAACCACGACAATGGCAAATTTCACCTTATCGGTTTCCTTATTAGGCACAGCAGAAAAGGCGATCACTCGATCCGGCAGCATACCAGGAGACGCTATCTTTGTTACCGGAGAACTAGGTGGGTCCATTACAAAACATCATTTACAGTTCCAGCCACGCGTCGAACAGGGTCAATGGCTGGCCAAGAATTTTGATATCCACGCAATGATAGATCTAAGTGACGGACTAGCTTCTGATCTCCGATGCCTCCTTACCTCAGAAATTGGATCTGAAATCCACACAAACTCTCTTCCCGTTAGCAAAGCAGCTCGACAACTTGCTCAAAATAACCCCAGCGGTAAAACACCCATACTTGCCGCATTAACCGACGGTGAAGATTATGAGTTGCTATTCAGTCTACCTTCTAAATTTGCAGTCAGCCTACACGATGCCTGGAAAAAAACATTTCCCGAATTGAGCCTGAAGTGCATTGGAAGAATCACCGAAGAACCAGGCATTACTCTCAAAGATGACAAAGGAAGACACTCATTAAACGTTTATGGTTACGATCATATCCAAAAGCCCTGAAGAGACGCATAACCTCGGCAAATCATGGGCAAATCATGTAAAGTCAGGATGGGTAATTGGCCTAAAAGGTGACTTGGGAGCAGGCAAAACCCAATTGGTCAAAGGTCTGGCAAACGGTTTGGGGATCAGTGAGACGATTACCTCTCCAACCTTTACCCTAGCCTCCGAATACCAAGCTGAACTTCCGTTATCTCATTTAGATTTCTATCGCCTTAAAGATGATTCAGAAATTATCAGAGCTGGTCTTGAACCCTATTTTACCCCTGAGGGGATAACAGTAATAGAGTGGATTGACCGTTGGACCGGACCAGATCCAACCCACTTCTATCCAGTAACCATCACCCAAACAGGAGAAAACGAACGTCAAATTGTATATGAAGATTTTGGCTCTTGAATTCAGCAGCAATCAAAGAGGTGTCGCCGTATCCGAAGACGAAAACATCCTCTCAACTGTCAATACAGATAACTTAAAAACCAGTCCTTTGTCCCTTATCGATGATGCATTACGCAAAGCCTGCCTTGACCGCACCACCATAGAAATCATCACCCTCAGCATTGGACCGGGAAGTTACACCGGAATCCGATCCGCCATAGCAACGGCTCAAGGCTGGGAACTTGCTCGAAACATAAAAATATTGCCTATAAGCAGTCCCGAGATTCTCGCGGCAACTGCCCGTTTTCACGGACGAACAGGAAAGACTGATTTTGTCATTAATGCCCAACGTCAGGAATACTATCACAGCATTTGGGATCTAACCGAAACGAATCAAAATGAGATTACACCTTTGAGAATTATAGGAGCTATCGAGGCCACCAAATTGAGTGCGTTTGGACCAGATATAAAAGATCTCCCGAAAGCCACACAACTTTATCCTGCTGCAGCCAAACTTGCACAACTCGCAGCAAGTCGGACTAATTTTCAGTTGGGCGAAGAGATAGAGCCCATATATCTTCGAGCTACCGAGTTTGTGAAAGCCCCTCCCCCTCGTCGGTTGTGAATGACCCGCACTTGATTACAGATACCAACAACGCCAATATAACGTGTGAGTTTCAGTCATCGATGCTGGGCGGAAATTGACCTCGAAGCGCTGCGAAACAACCTTGTTTGGCTTCGGCACCACATCGGCCCTAATAGCGGCATAATGACCGTAGTAAAAGCCGATGCCTACGGGCATGGCTTGCGCCAAATTGCGGCGCTACTCATGCAGTCAGGTACAGACATATTCGGTGTGGCGAACCTAAATGAGGCCCGTGACATTCGGGCAGTAGGTCGCGGGTGGCCCATTCTAATGCTGGGAGCGTGCCTGCCTGACGAAATCGAACGAGCCGTGAAGGATAATGTAATGCCCACTTTATCTACTATTAGTGAAGCTCGCCATTTCTCACGCACTGCAAAGAAACTCAATCGCACAGTCACTGCCCATGTAAAAGTAGATACCGGCATGGGCCGACTCGGTGTGCCAACCAGCGAGGCCCCTCAGCTTATCGAGTCCATTTCTAGTTTGCCTAATATCACCATCGCTGGGCTTTACACACACTATTCTTCAGCGGAAAGTGATGCACTCTTGTCGTGTACACAGCGCACGTGTTTCCATCAACTGCTTGACAAACTAAAAGCCGCAGGCCACTCGTTTGAATATATCCACATGAATAATAGTGCCGGGTTGCTTCATGAGCAGAAGTCTAAACATAATCTAGCTCGGCCAGGACTGCTCGTTTATGGAGTACTGCCCACCGGGCCACGAAGACCTCCCGCCATTATGAAGCGTCGTATTCGACCCGCTCTATCTTGGAAATGCCGCGTAAGCCTAGTGAAATCAATCACTAAAGGAACCAAGCTAAGCTATGGCCAAACCTACACTGCAAAACGCACCATGCGAGTGGCTACCCTAACCGCCGGTTATGGAGATGGTTATCTTTGTAGTGCTCAAAGAGAAGCACGTGTACTGATAGGAGGACGGCTATGCCCCATACTTGGCCGCATTACCATGGATCAAATGATAGTAGATGTATCTCGTGTCAAAAACGTCAAAACTGGCGATGAAGTCGTGCTAATAGGGAAACAAGGAAAGCAAAACATCTCCGCTAATCAACTAGCGAAGTGGTCAAACACAATCCCTTGTGAAATCCTCACCGCCATCGCCTACCGGGTTCCACGCGTGTATCGCGGAGGACAAGCAGCCTAGCCAATGACTTTTAATGCAGAAAATGGTAAGGCAAAAGCGATGAGCTTAAGAGGCATGATAGGCCTAATTTTTAGAGGTATGGCGATAGGCGCTGCGAATGTGATCCCTGGAGTTTCAGGTGGAACTATCGCTTTAATTACCGGTATATATCCTGAAATTATTAGCTCAATAAAATCCTTTGGCTGGAAAACGCTTAAACTTTTACTCAAAGGCCAACTAAGCAGATGCTTCTCTGAAATTAATGGTCCTTTTATTACATCTGTTGGCATTGGTGTTCTTGCCAGTATTTTTACATTGGCCAAAGCACTAGATCATTTACTAACCAACCACATCACTTTAACGATGTCATTTTTCTTCGGATTGATCCTTGCCTCCGTATATCTAGTTTATAAACAAATTAGTAAATGGAATTGGGTATGCACATTGGCCGCTACAATAGGAATAGGTCTAGCTGGTGCAATTCTCTTAATTGAACCGCTAGGGGAAAACCCAAACCCCATTTATATTTTTTTATGTGGTGCAGTCGCTATGTGCAGCATGATACTCCCAGGAATATCCGGCTCCTTTATCCTTATCCTAATGGGAAATTATGCTCTGGTTTTGGGAGCTATAAGCAATATACGAGATTTCAATACCTCCCTGCCCATTGTTTTACCATTTGTTGGAGGTTGTGCTGTTGGCCTCCTTGGATTTTCACGTATACTGGCAATAGTACTAGAAAAATTCAAAGCAACCACCATGGCGCTTTTAACTGGCTTTATAATAGGATCATTAGCAGTGATATGGCCATGGAAAGAAGAAATTAGAACGATCTTTAGCGGCAAAGAAAAGGTAACCGGATACGAATGGTACTTGCCCCCCCCTGATAAGATGTTTCTTTTGGCAGTTCTGATGATGCTGGCAGGCGCAGGCCTTGTACTCATCCTTGAAAAAATCGCCGGCGACACGACAAAAGAAGAAAATAGCCATTAGATATCACATCTCTTTACGCTAAATTCGAAATGGTATACATCAGAATCTTGAGCTAAAACTGGTTTTACACTAACTAAAGACATGGAATTGAAACTGATAAGTCTCATTGGCCTTATCTCCTTTATCGGTCTCGCATGGGGAATATCCATGGGACGCGATAAATTTCCATGGCGCACTGTTCTTGCTGGATTAGGCCTACAAACACTTATCGCACTTATCATGGTCCGCCCCTCGACTCTGAGGGATTGGATATATGCTAACGCGAAAATTGCCGCGGATAATCTTATCTATTTTGCCCAACAGGGCACACAATTAGTTTTTGGGCCTCTGGCAAAAAGAGAGGTTTTGCTGAATGCAGGATTTGATGCAGCCAATGCAATGGTCCTCGGGATTACGATATGCGGAACGATTATCATTGTCGCTGTTCTTTCCAGCTTACTTTACCATCTGGGAGTCCTTCAACGCATTGTCCGAGTAATGGCGTGGATTATGCAACGCATTATGCGTACCAGCGGCAGCGAGAGTTTATGTGCCTCTGCAAATGTATTCATGGGGCAAACCGAAGCTCCTCTTGTCATTCAGCCTTACCTCAAAGGAATGACTCGAAGCGAGCTCATGACCATGATGGTAGGAGGCATGGCGACCATTGCGGGTGGAGTATTTGCAGTATACGCCGGTATGGGCATAGAAGCAGGCCATCTACTTACGGCCTCCTTTA
>CAJWKQ010000165.1 GCA_913041895.1 uncultured Verrucomicrobiales bacterium | reverse complement strand
GCGGCGCGAGCTGGCTAAGGCTTCAGCCTATGAAGGCCGCGGGAACGAAATTATCACCTTCAGCATAGATCGTAATATCAACTACACCAACGTGTGCAATGTGTATTGCAAATTTTGCGCTTTTTGGCGCTCTGAAAAGGCTGTCGATGCCTATGTCATTTCACACGAAGAAATTGACAAAAAAATTGAGGAAACCCTTGCACTAGGCGGCACTCAAATTCTCATGCAGGGGGGCCATCACCCAAAACTAGATAAACAGTGGTACTTAGACCTTCTTTCCCATATTCGCGAAAAATTCCCCACAATAAATGTGCACGGTTTTTCACCCAGTGAATTTGTCCATTTCCAAGAGGTGTTCGATGAGCCCATGGAAGATCTCATTCGCGATTTTCATCAAGCTGGGCTGGGCTCCATCCCTGGTGGCGGCGGAGAAATTCTGGTGGATCGAGTCCGCAAGAAGATTTCGCCACTTAAAGCTATGAGTAGTGACTGGATGGAGGTCATGGCCATTGCCCACCGGCAAGGGCTAGCGACCACCGCTACAATGATGTTCGGCCACGTCGAAACCATTGAGGAAAGAATAAAACATTTGGATCGGGTACGGGTGCAGCAGGATGAAACCGGAGGGTTCACCGCTTTCATTGCATGGACCTTTCAAGCCGAGAACACCAAGCTCAAGGCCCCCACTGTCGGCTCACATGAATACCTTCGGATGCAGGCGCTCTCCCGAATTTATCTCGATAATATTGAGAACATTCAAAGCTCTTGGGTAACTCAAGGTCGTGAGATTGGTCAAATTGCCCTGCAACATGGCGCAAACGATTTGGGCAGTATTATGATTGAGGAAAATGTCGTCTCCAAAGCCGGCACCGTTTACTGCATGGATGTCGCAGACATGCAAAGGCTTATCAGTGATATCGGATATGAGCCACGTCAGCGCGACAACTGGTACAACCTGATTGAGGCCTAGTTCAAAGACGGATCCACCGGCTTTTCAGCCGCACCTTCAGCATCAGTCACCACGACTGGAACAATCCGCGTTTCTTCATCTTCATCCTCTGATGGAAGAGCCGGTTGCAGGCTAAACACACCGTTTAGCACCGCCTCCTTGGCCTTCCATATCATGGTCATGGTCGTGGCAATAATTAAGATGGCAATCCACAAAACCACCCCTTGTAATAACTCCTGCAAGCCCACTGCGTTACCAAAACTTTCCGCCAAACCTGGGGCCTTGTAATACAACACCGAATACAATTCATTGCTAAGTCGACAACACCACATAGCCGCTAGCATGGGGAAAAAAAGGATGAAGTTCATCATTACAAAAAGCTTAATATCTGCCCTTAAAACAGGGTCGGGTAAAATTGCACCCAACCGAGTCAGTAGGTGATTTAGATTAAGTACAAACATAATGCTGGCCGTACAAAAAATTATGGTGGAATAAATGATATGTTTTTGCCCCGCCGAATACCCCGAAGCAGAAAGCTCAGGTAAAGCCTGAATCCAGTGTAAGAATGGGACAAGTCCTGCCATGAGAAGAGCGAGCACCTCGGTTAATCTTACTGCGCTTTGCCATATTTGTTCCTTGGGATGAAATTGCCTGAGCCTTGAAACCCCAAACCAGAGTGTTCCCGTAGATAGTATGAGTGGCATTATCCCCCATGATTCCCACGCCGGCGCCAGAATTTCCTGCACGCAAACCAGCAACGTAATCGGCAGCGCCCAGAATAAGAGTTCTAATCCCCGCACCAGTTGGCGCAATGAAGGCATTAGATTCGAAGACAGCGGAGCCGTTTCAGTCATAAGTCATTAGAACGATAGATAGGTGTAATCGTCCAGCCTACGTTCATAATCATTTAGCATCTGCATACCAGCTGAAGATTGCACGAGGCCGGCCTTAATAGCCGCATCAATCTGACGCTTCATCTGACGGGTAAGCTCACGTCGATCGTATTGCATTGTCGTAAGGCTGTCACAAACTGAGTCTCCACGAACAGTTTCTTCAATATAATACCCATCTGATTCGTCAGAATCGACAAAGACATGCATTTCATTAACTCGACCAAAGAGATTGTGAAGATCACCCATCACATCTTGATAGGCACCCATCAAAAAGAATCCCAGATAATACGGTTGAGCCTTCTTGCCATTCTTCTTGAGAGAGTGCAACTTCAAGGTGTCACGGACATCTTCCAAATCAATAAACTTTCGAACCGTCCCGTCTGAATCACAGGTTATATCCACTAGAGTTGCCTCTCGCGTGGGAATTTCATTCAACCTCTGGAGGGGCATAATCGGAAATAATTGATCAATGGCCCAGTGATCTAGCAAACTTTGAAAAACAGAAAAATTACACACGTATTGATCACTCATTTGATCCTCAAGAATCTCAATTTCTTCTGGCACATGTCCTTCAGAATTTCGAAAGTGAGCAAGCACCTTATCACAAATCTCCCAATACAAAGTCTCCACTTTGGCTTTAGCCTCCAGCCCTAATACACCAAGTGTGAACATATTGTGCGCATCCTCCTTGCAGTTGAGTGCATCGTGATAGGCGGTAAGTTTACTCGACTTTTTGAGATTCCGTCGAATTTTCAATAAAGCTTGGACTAGTGAATGTTCACTCTTTCCATACTTGAAGCGTGTGAGCTGAGCCTTGGTATTAGCCGCAAAAACTTGCACTACCAGCACACTATGATGAGCAGCAATGGCCCGACCGCTTTCACTAACGATATGGGGATGGGGAACCGACTCGGCATTACACACCTCTCCAATTGTTTGCACAATGTCATCAGTATATTCACGTAACGAATAATTGGCCGAACTTTCAAAAGCCGCTCGACTGCCATCATAATCCACCGCCAACCCTCCCCCTACATCGAGAAACTCCACCGGAAACCCAAGCTCTCTCACCTTTGCGTAAAAACGTGCACCCTCCTGCACCGCTTTTCGTACCGTAAGAATATCTGGAACCTGTGATCCGATATGGGAATGCAAGAGCCTCAAACAATCCTCCCATCCCTCGTCTTTTAAAGCCTTCAGTACCACCATCAACTGTGCGGTATTCAGGCCGAATTTCGCATCTTCACCACCACTGTCTGCCCACTTTCCGGTGCTCCGGCTCAACAAACGCAACCGAACCCCCAACTGTGGCCGTACACCCACCTTTTTTGCCACACGCATTATGTGATCCAATTCGTCAAGTTTCTCAATCACCAGAATCACTTGCTTGCCCAACCGATTACCCACAAGTGCAGTATGAATAAAATCAACGTCCTTATAGCCATTGCATATCAAAAGACTATTAGGTTGATTTTGCAATGCCAAGGCCGCGCACAACTCAGCCTTACTACCCACTTCCAATCCAAAGCCGTGCCCAGAACCCGCATCCATAATTTCCTCCACAACTTCCCGTAATTCATTGACCTTTATAGGGAATACACCGCGATATTTACCACCATAATCAAAACGTTCAATTGCACTGTCAAAAGCAGCGCACAGGGACTGCACTCGATGACGCAAGATATCCTGAAACCGAATGAGTAAAGGCCCATACAAGTTTCGCTTTTTTGCCGCTCGAATCACCTCCGTCAATTCAACTTCAGTAGTTTGATCCGGCAACGGTCTGGCCACCACATTACCGGTAGAATTAATATCAAAATATCCAGCACCCCAGCGACCGATATGGTACATATCTCGCGCAGCATCAACACACCAGTTTTCTGGTTTCGGATTCACGGGAGCGCGCATCATAGAATTCAAGCGCTGTTTTGCAAGACGGTCATTGCAAAAAGTGCCTTTCATAGGTTTTCTTTCTTCATGCCGAAAACCCTGCTCAAGGACATCGTGAAATACTGCGATCGCACCCTGAAGAATGACACCATTACCGATTATGACGGTGCACTAAATGGATTACAGGTGGAAAACAACGGTAAAGTCAGCCGTATTGCTGCTGCAGTAGATGCCTCGCTAAAAACTGTCCATATGGCTATCGACGTAAAGGCCGATTTATTGATTGTTCATCACGGCCTTTTTTGGAGCCCCCAACAACCTTGGGTTGGCAAGAAGCGAGATCTAATAGGTGAACTCATAGACAACAACCTCGCGGTTTACAGTTCTCACCTGCCTTTGGATATTCACCCACGCCTAGGCAACAATGCCGGTCTATTCAAGGCACTGAAACTAACCAAGCCCAAACCATTTTTCGAAGAACAAGGTCAATTTATAGGACTGAAAACAAACGCTCGCTTAAACCGTAAAATATTACGAGATCGCTTGAAAATTATACTCGGAGCAACGCCCACACTCTTGGCGGGAGGCCCACAAATATGCAAAAGAATTGGTATCGTCACAGGGGGTGCAGGAAGCAGCCTTACAAAAGCCGCTGCAGAAGGGGTAGACACCTTTATCACCGGGGAAGGACCTCATTGGACAGCTGCTCTCGCTGAAGAACTTGGAATCAACGTTTTTTACGGCGGCCACTACGCGACCGAGACTTTTGGGGTGAAGGCTCTGTCGGCTCATCTATCGAAGAAGTATTCTCTCCCTTGGAAATTTCTGGATCATCCAACGGGTCTATAGGTTCTGGTCGGCGGAGAAACACTAAGGCCACGATTGCCAAAGCCCCCAGTCCGAAACCCGCCATACTAACTCGAACGCTGGCCTCGCTGGGGGAAAACTGAAACACAACCTCATGATTTCCTGCAGGCAAATGCACTGCCCTCATCAGATAATTTGCACGCAATAATTTTTTAGGTTTACCATCAACGGTAACCTTCCAGGAAGGGTGATACTTATCATTAAGGAGCAATACTGTTGAGGTCTTAGCTTTTGTCGACAATACAATTCGTTTGGGGTCATAAGATATGTAACTGGCTGCCATCACAGTTGTATTGGAATCGGTGTTCTCCGGCTTAGGTATATTGTCAGCAATCAATACCTCTAGGCGCGGGTTCCAAGTCTTCTGAGGCAGGGTAGTTAGCACTTCTTGATCTGATAAACCGCTTCTCCAATTAGCAAATAAACCCGCCCGAGGCAGTGCATCATTAAACTCTATAAGGGCCAGAACACCGTTAGTAAGAGTCATCACCGTTAAATCCTCCACCGTACGAATCTCACGGTCCGATACCTTTGGAACCAGTGAGAAAAGCATATGCTCCTTAAACGCACCCTCCTTCCCGTAAACCAAATTCAAATGCGATGCATCGCCATTGCGTAATCCAAGTAAATATTTAGTGCTGGTCAGCTGACAAAGCCGCAATGCATCCACATTAAGCGCTTCGCGGTAGGCTCGATTATCTGCAGCCACTCTTGGCTCTTGAATCACATCAGTAGATTGAATACGATAAAAAGGAAAATGATGTTGCGCCCATAGTCCTACGTAAACATTTCCGTACAATTGCACCTGTTGAAACTTTTGCACTAAGTCCTGAATTTTGATCTGGATTTGTGCCTGATCTGTGCGGTGTGTGTCCTGCAACTGTTGCTGTAAAAAAGCTAGTTCACTCTGCGCTAATTGCCCCACAAACTGTGCGGGAAATAATTTTACCCGATTCTCATGAGGCAGTTTTTTTAAGACATCAACGACCGGATTGGTCTCATATTTACTGATATAATTTTCGTGCACCAAATATCGGCTATGTGCTCGACTGAAGTCCACAACCAACACCACTCCACATAAAACCCAAGTAGGCCAAGCCCTAGATCTAGAACATACCCCGGTCATAAACAGGGACATTGTTGTGACGGCTATAAAAAGCATACATAAACTAACCCCTAGCATTTTCAGGCTAAATTGGGCTATTGATTCGCTATCGGGGCCAATCTTCAACGTTTCAGCAAGGTATCGACTTAAGTCAGACTGCACGGCCGCATAAAATACCCAAACCAGAACAGACGCCACCAACAAGCCAGACATGCCCTGACACCAACGCAGATCCCATTCTTTCAAGCCGCCAAACCAATTTTTTATCCATCCAACAAAATCGGCCGCTTTATTTTTCTGCTGTTCCATATAAGCACGGGCCATTCCCTCCAATCCATAGGCGAATAGGATCACTAGAAATAAACTAGCTGGGTGCATGAACTTTATAGGATTTCGTATACTGCTAAAGAACGGCAGAGGATGGAGTAACGAATAGAAAAAGGCATGTCTCCCCCAAGCAAAAAAGACAGAAACAAGAATGACCACAGACAAAAAAATAACCCACCTACGATCAAGTGAATTAAATATGCTCTTCTCTCCACGGAAAGCCTGCCCCAGTGCCCAAAGGCAAACCAACAATACCAGCATGCCCGCATATATGCCGTAACCCGAATGCCGATCTAATCCACCCATTCCCGGCTTCCAGTTAGGCGACTGTCCCACAGATCCCCAATACCGTGCACCCTCTTCAGAGTCCAAACGATATCCGAATAATCCGGGCACTGCAAATCTCAGTGTTTCGGCCTTAGGCAAACTCCACTGAGTTGCAAAGTCCCACTTTTGTTTCGGCGTCATCTGCTCTTGCTGCTGCGCCGCTGCTTTACCCTCAGTACCCATCAGATTGCTAAGCGCATGTCCTGCCATCAGCGCAGCAGACAATACCAACACTGCAACTAGACCAACACCCTTTTTGACATGTGCACCGGAAATGTTTTTTTTCCGATTCAAAGCTGCTGCAATGGCGAACAATGCCACATACAAGCTGAATATTCCGCCCACATCAAAGCTCTCCATCACTCCCTGCCCCAATCCCAATCCCCCCAATACTACCCAGGCAACCATTCGCAGACCACTTTCACGCAAAGCATTGACAATCCCTGTCATCGCGAGAAACGCACCCGCCGCACCCAGAGCTACACTTGGCAGGCCCCAACAGGCATAGGTAAAAAAATCACCATTGAGAGCTGTCGCCAGCCCACCGAGCAAACAAACCGGCTGACGAAACCTCAATGATCTGAAGAAAAGCCACGCACAAAACCCGAGTAGAACAAGTGAAAGGGGTTGATACCATTTGGCAAACACTACAGCTCCATTTTTTCCACCTACAAAAAGGCAAACCTCGAAGAAAGCCTTGGTGAAGTTTGGCATTGCCGAAGGAAATTCTCCACCTACCCAGTTGAGATCTTGCCAGTAGCTCCATCCATACTTCTCATCAT
>CAJWKQ010000164.1 GCA_913041895.1 uncultured Verrucomicrobiales bacterium | reverse complement strand
ATGTCATGGAAACAATCATCGAAGCGAAACATTCTTCGTGGTCCAATTTAATGGTTCGAATATCGGGATCTGAGTGGGCATGCCTGTTAGCACTTTTGGGATACTGCTTACTTCTAGTGGTCTACCCAGAATTCATTATTGCACTACCTTTGGTGGGGATTGGTATATTCGCCCATTGGGGAGGACATCGCTTTACGATTCATGCAGTCCCAATAGCTGCCTTGGCGTTGGCCTTTCTGCCATTTTGCATGCTTGAATGTTGGCGTAGTATTTACTCGAGTTGGTCAAATAAAACTCCGAAAAATCTCGATTGCATGGAAGCGCCGAGTGAATTCTCGAAAGAACATGGCCTCTGGTTCGGAGCCATATTGGCATCACATGTTATCGCAGCGTTAATCATCTTCGCAGCAATTATACCCAACATAGGATTGGCCATAGATAGATCCAAAGGGTTGGCGACTGTGCTAGATTCAGACGAAGTTAAAATCCTCGATGATATAAAGCAAAAATCTCAACCTGGTGACTATGTCCTCACGTGGTGGGACTGGGGTTCTGCAGCATGGTTCCATTCAGAGCGAAATGTTCTTACCTCTCCAAACAACCAATCAATAGATAACTATATTTTTGCCAAAATGATGACTACGGATTCCTCTAGGCTATCAGCTCATCTTGGACGTACTGCCGCTGAATATTTTCACCATGGAGGCCCTGACGGAACCGCAGGCTTTGCCGTGCAGCATCTATTCAAAGAACAAAAAAAGACTCCAAATCAAATCATCGCTGACCTGGAGGAGAACTTACCTGTGGAATCAACTCGTGATGTCTACATTTTCCTCCCTGGAAAACTCTTCGGCATGTACTCAGTACTGAGAATGTTTAGTGAACGTGATCTACTCACTGGGAAAGAAAAAAATCATTTGTTCACAACTATTGCGCCCTATTGCAGTAGGGATGGAGATATTGTCCAAATCGGACCACAACCCGGTTACACCAGTTTTTTGGCTGATCTCAAGTTGCTAATTCTTTGCGAATTTAACAAACGCTTAACGCCCCAACAGACAATGCGTTCACAGGGAAAAAGTCTCAACTGGAATTCGAAGATAATCTCACTTCAATCAAAAAATGGACAGTTACTGCACACTACAAAATTAAATTTTACGACAAACAAATTCTCCGCTCAACTACTTGATGGGCGTAACGTGCAGGGAGCAATTTCAAGTGTGGAGTGGATCTTCCCGAGTATACCTCTAAAAAAAGTGGAACAATTGGATATGAATAAACCCGTCACCTATGAGGCTGAGGATGGAAATGTTGCTTCTACCGGGATTTGCCTCGCCTTTTCTGAGAACCCACCATTTGCGGTGGTTGCAGAGGAAGAAGCCTTTAATTCCCAATTATTCCAAATGCTTGTTTTAGGTAAATACGATTCAAAATATTTTGAACTCATCTCTGCTAACCCAGGAGGGAAAGCATTCAAAATTAAAAGATAAAAATGATAAGGCCGAATACTAAATAGGCTCCTTACTTTATTTTTTGACCAATACACAGTCCTGTGGAATGGGAAGTGTCGCCTATATTTCCATACAATAATTTTAATCGTCTTTTCAAAACCTCTATTGTCTCGTCCCTTTGCGTTCTACCCTCATTTGTATCAAGGCCCTTGGCATCAGAGATAATATAATCAAACACCAATCTCCCTCCTTCATTCAGCCGATCGATTAAGTAATTTGCAATGTGAAGCGGCTGATCTAGATGCTCAAACACTTCATTGATAAAAATAACATCAAACTTGCCTCCAACACCATTTAGAGGATCTTCAAAGGAGTCAGGCTTGATCAAGTGAGTTGACACCGTTTCATCGCGACCATGAATATACCTAGCGTAATAAAAAGAATGATTGCCAATATCGGCAAGCACCCAATTAGTGGGGACGTGAGAAAAGAATCTTTTCCAACACGAATAGCTTGGGGCACTGGAGCATCCATATTCAAGAATCCGGTTGTTGCGCTGCATTATTCTCGGCATTATTTGGATGTTTTTCGGCATAAGGGCATAACGATGAGCATAGTGGAAAACCTGAAATAAAGCCTCATGATGTTGCCAATTTTGAACATGATCTGCCGATGAGGCCCATTCATATTCTTTTGCCGATGTCACCCGATTGAATTCTCGCCTGTAGTGGAAACGCAACGAATGAAAATCATGTATTCCCAGAGGCCTACCTTGAACGACATTCCCCCAAAAACCTAAGAACTCTTCAAACCAATATCTCACAAACCCTGCATCTACCAAGCGGTTCCATAGATCACTTTTTTTCAAGGATGCAAAAAGCAGCAGGCGTCCATAGTTACGAATCCTCGATAGTCCCACCCCCTTCTTGCTGGCATCACTCAGCCACCTGTCCTGCTCAACGAACGACGCGTCTAAATCCAGTCGGACATCATCAAAATAATTACCCCCTTTGGCAAATACGGCACGTAACTCTGACATAGCAGTAATTTCAGGCTCTCCTGCACTTCACGCAGCAGTACTAAATCTAGCAAAACCACAGCGAAGGGTTCAACTTTATTGGATTAACCTAAACATGAAACCGCTCCATTTGATCCGATCATCTGGTTTGCGCTTGCGAGGTTTGGGTAAGAATTGTAATGAAGAGTTAACCTTTGTGGGGGTCATAGCTCAGTTGGTAGAGCGCGTCGTTCGCAATGACGAGGTCTGGAGTTCGATTCTCCATGGCTCCACCAAATTTTTCCCCTTTTAATTGAAATTCTGCAGGTAAATCGCTCTTGATAGTTCCGGGGTCATAAAGTCCACAACAATACAGCCATGGCGGAATTTGCGTTGAAATTTTAGGTAGTTCATTAAACGCTTATTGATGGGTTTACTAATGGCGGTGATATTGGGAATCCCAAAAAGGCCTTGAGTGTAGCCACTGGTGTAATGAAGGTGCAGTCGGTTTAACTTGGAATCTTTTCGAGATTGCTCAAAGGCCTGCTCAATGATTTTCCACTTGGTTTGAGCGTCAGGAAGGGCAAAGCGGTCCTGCACAAATATGTTTTTTCCAACATGTAAACCGTTATGCCCCCAGTCTGTTGCCGGTATCCCCAGCGGCTTGGCTGAAGGAAACCGTCTTAGGAGAACTAATTTACCACGTACATCAGCTAATCTTGGTATTCGCTGTTTCGTATACCATAAGAGAGGTTCTTTTTTTATGTAAAAATGTACCGTGTCTGAAAATGAACGGGTTGTACTATTTGAACGGTGTTCTTCCTTGATGCTTAGGATGACAAATTCGCTTGGATTCTTTTTGAGGAAGCTAGTCATCGTATTCAATACAGCTTCAAAATTTAGTTTTTGCGAAACCGGACCGTGGTAAATGCTGAAACTATCATTTTGATGACAGCAGCGTATGTCAAAAAACCGGACCCCCGATTCAAGTTGCTCGCCAAGGGTTAGGGTTTGACATTTGGCGGTCCTAGGAAACGGCTCGAAAAGAGCTCCTGCATTATGAGTTCCAGGGATGTTGAGTGATGAAATGAGGACTTTATCAGGGATCTTTGTCATCCAGTTGTGGTCCGCAGCGTAATCGACATAAGAACTCCCAAGTAAGCTGATGAGAATTGATAGAAACGATCTCATTTGGCTAAAAAATCCCATGATACCAAAAGCATGACCAGATTATTAGAGGTCTTCGGTTCAAAAAACTATTACCCGCCACCAATCTATGTAAAGATTTGACGCCTATTCATGTCAAAAAAACTTCCAACAGGAATGGCCTTGCGTTAGGTTGCACACATGGATTGTCCCAAATGTAAGGCCGAGATGGAAACCGTCAATTTCAGCGGAATTGAAGTAGATCGTTGCACTGGCTGCAAAGGAATCTGGTTTGACCGTGGAGAGAAGGAGCTTATGAAGGACGCAGTCGGTTCAGAGGCGATAGACACCCAATCAGACTCTACTACCGAAGGTTACGAAGAAATTAACTGCCCAAAATGCCAATCAAAGATGGCTGTCAACACCAAGGATTTGGGAGAAAAACATTTGATCTATGAAACCTGTATGGGATGCGGCGGCTCCTTTTTTGATCCAGGTGAATTTGAAGACTTTAAGAATGACGACACTTGGCAGAATGCATTTAGTCAAGCATTCGGAAATCTTTAGGCTGCCAATCGGCTAGAACTGGATCTTGGGTAGAGAAAAGTATTTATATTTCTTTTCACCCTCGCGAATTTCCAAGCAACTATCGACCTTTACCTCGGTAAAGGTTTGGGTCATTCCGCTGGTTGGCCAATGAATTTCCAGTAGATCAATGGACTCAGCCTTGCCTAAACCGATTTCTTTTCTAAGAGGACTCGCGCCAAAGCTTCCACCGCTATTTACATGGCAATAGATAGAGCGTTTCTTGCCTGCCTCAGTTATGTCCACACGAATTCGAGCACCTATAGCTGCCCGGTTTGATTTGGTGCCGATCAGCTTAAGTTTTAGCCAACGGTTTCCGAAACCAGGATTTTCGAACATCACGTCTACAAACCCATCGCCTGGGTAAGCTCCTCCCACTTGCTCGAATACATCCTGATCTCCGTCATTATCCAAATCACAAAAAACAACGGCGTGGCCTTTCTGTAAATGACCAAATCCTCCGGCCGTAGTGACATTGGCAAATGCCTTGCCCCGCTGATTGTGATACATCAGGTTCGGCATGAGTGCCTCGTAATTCGGATAACCGGTTCCTAAATAAAAATCGGGGAATCCATCATTGTCCAGATCACCGAAGTTGGAACCCATGGGCATTGAAAGTAGCGTCAGCTTTTGATCCCTAGAAACCTCCGTGAATCCCCCTTTACCATCGCCCTGATAGAGACATAGGGTCTCGGCCTTGAACGGAAGTCCCAAATAACTTCTTGCTACTGAATCAGTCCCGTCAGGTATCTCATAGCTGGCCACAAAAATATCAAGTGCTCCATCATTATTAAAATCCCAAAACCAAGCGGGAAAGCTCCAGAGGGGCTTGTCGACTCCCAAGTCCTGAGCCACGTCGGTGAAGCTGCCGTCACCATTGTTTCGATAAAGCCGGTTGGGATGTCCATAGCAGGAAACATATAAGTCTGGATCATTATCATTATCATAATCACCCCACACAACCCCCTTGGTATAACGATTATTTTGAACACCCGCACTATTGGCCACGTCAGTAAAGGTACCATCCCCGTTATTCTTAAATAGCTGCGAGGGAGCTGGCTTATCTCCTACGATTTCATTTCCTACGTATAAATCCAAAAATCCATCATTATTGTAATCTGCCCATGAAGAAGTTTGGGTGGGGTAATTCTCCTTAGCCAAACCGACCTCCATGGTGACATCAGTAAAGGTGCCATCACCGTTATTTCTAATGAGAGAATTCGGGTGTTTGCCTTGCTCAGCTAGCCAGGCTCCTCGCATCACATAAATGTCCGGGTGTCCGTCATTGTTATAATCGGTCTGGTTAATATTTAAGCCACCATACAATCCAATGAGACCGGCTTGCTCGGTTTGATCTATAAATTTACCCGTGCCCGAGTTGATAAAAAATTTCAGTTGCCCTTTGGGATGCCAATTCGAGGCAACGATATCCAGTAATCCATCCCCATTGAAATCATCGGCAATAGCTCCACCACATAAGCTTCGAGTATCCAAGCCAATCCGTTTTGCTATATCAGAAAACCTTGGAAAATCCGCATCAGATTCAAATAATTTGGGCTTAATCAAATGCTTTTCAGGGACCCCTTTGGGGTAGGTTCCCAAGGTCATATGTGCTAGGTTTAATAACCACCGCGCAGCTGCATCATCCGGCGCAAGACTTAAAACTTCCTCCAAGTAGGGAATGGCTTTCTGCGAACCTTCACGTTTTTCGTGAATCCCCTCCCCCGCAATTGGGAAAATACAGCTTTCACTAGTGTGACAGTTGACACAGTTCTCATTTTCTCCCAAGCGCAAGTAGGCTACCGCCAACAAAAAGGTAGTGGTTTTTTGTGCCTCCACCCTTTTGTCTGGTTGAATAAACTCAGAAACTTCCGGTATCAAAACATAACACCTATTGAGCTGTTCAATGGCCGACTCGGTTCTCCCCCGACGCAATTCTTCATTGCCCAATTCAAATCTAAGTAGGAGTTCCTGGGGGTTGCCTGGCTTTACTCCAAGCAATTGGGCTTGGATACGATTTATGGCTGCATCTCCAAAAAAAGAATTTTGTGAATTACCTGCAATCGCTAGAAGTTTACTTAGCATTTCTTGATGGCCCGAAACTTTTGGTTTCTCGCCTGTTCCTACCTGCTTCTTGTTACAGCCGAGCAAGATAACCAAAACGCAGACCGCAGCATAACGAAACAGAAGTAAATTTTTTGGTGAAGGTTCCACAAATTGATGATCAAGCGTAATGACCAAGAGAATCAGGGTCAACGAACTTAGGAGCTAACGCTGCCCTGCGACCGGTAAAATCGGCTCATAGCCGACGGCATCCGGATCCAGCATTAGAACTTTGAAGGACCATTCTTTACCTGGCTCAATAGCCTGCTGATAGGCCGAAACTTCTCCTTCGGGAATAACCTGACCATCCTTGTCCTTTAGTTTGAACCTTACGCGCACACCCAGATACCGGTACTGTGATACGTTCTCCACCACCCCTTTAATCCATATTGATCCATTATCCTTATCAGTTGCCTTCTCGTGGCTTTTTAATTTCAGATCAGGATCTTTTACTATGTTTTTAACATTAGCAGATGCGTTGGCCTTTAACATAGCGGCCTGTTTTACAGGATCTACTTCCTCAGCTAAGCCGACCTTCACCAAAACCGCATGCCTTGTCCGCTTACGAAGGCCAAAAGGTTTGCCTTCGGTGGTCCATTGTAATCCCAATACCGCCAGCTCTCCCAAAATCACTATTGCAGCAACCAATCTGAATATCGCTGCGTTCGTCCATTTTCTAACTGATGAACGGCGGTGCCCACATTCTACGCACACCTTATCCTCAGGCATCATTCCAGCCCCACAATTCTCACAAATCGGCGATGGATGCTGATCCTTTGTTTCAGGATCAGTACCTGAAGCAGGAACTTGCTCCGAGGGGCTCGATGGTGGCGGCACAGAACCCATCGCAGGGGGCGCTGGAACCGCAGATGCGGAAAGCTTAATTGTTGGTGCTGCCGGTATTTTCAACAATGTAGCCTGTCCACAGTGTGGACAGGCTAATTCCACCCCTTCATATTC
>CAJWKQ010000163.1 GCA_913041895.1 uncultured Verrucomicrobiales bacterium | reverse complement strand
GTAGCCGAAGACAATTTTGGGATAAGAATTAAGGAAATAGTTTCAAAACCATAAAATAAAGCTTTTTAACTACTCAAAAAGCATCTTTTAAAGACTATTTATAAATAAAATAGTCATTTTCTCTGTTTCATTTATGGCACGCATTCTGCTTTGTTATGGTCAGTTGGTACATTTTGCCGAGTCCTTTAAATGGGAAAAGCTACTAAGGAAAGTGGCTCAAGGCAAAAGCCGATAGCAACGGAATGCAACTACCCCTCAAGGGTTGAATATGAAACGAGAAAATAAACGCCACGGATGGCATCTGGCCTTAATTTTGGCCTGGTTCATGACTGTAACAGTGTTATGGGCTGCTGAAGATTCAACTGCTTCAGTTGATAGGACAAATTCTCCTTCATCACCAAATTCAGTTACAGCTCCACCCGAGTCAGCTGCCGCTCAAAAAATTTATGGGGTTCGGAAAGAATCAGCCGAGGTGATTGAGCCCAAGCAGGTGAGCTTAATAGAGGTGATGCTAAGAATTTTGGGAGCACTGTTAATTGTAGTGGCTATTCTATTGGGCGGGGCATGGTGGTTTCGTAAGAGTCGGATGTTTGGATTGATGCCTGGTCAGTCTTCGCATTTGAGCGTGATTGAAACCCGTTCTCTTGGTTCAAGGCACGCTCTGCATGTTGTGGAATATGGATCAAAACGCTTTCTCATTGCTGATTCACCCGCGGGCACAAATTTTCTAACAGATTTGGACAAGTTAAACGACTCTTCCGAAGAGGTTGAGGAGTCGTCTGTAAGCTTTAGTCCCGGCAGTTTTGCCGAAAAATTAAAAACCCTACTGGAGCGTAAAGGATGAACACTACTACACAAAAAAATAAACAGGTAGTTGAACATCCGCGCTTCGGATGGGGTTGGTTTTTAGTGTTGTTCTTATTGATTACTTCCAATGGGTTAATGGCACAGGACGGCGGTGCTAACACTAATGCGTTTAATTTCAATATCGGCATGAATCTTCCGGAGGAGCCGCAGCGAATTGATGTGGCTATTCGTATTCTGTTTCTGATAACGCTATTGGCAGTAGCTCCATCCCTCGTGATGCTAATGACGTGCTTTACGCGTATTATCATCGTCTTTTCCTTTTTGCGGAATGCACTTTCCTTGCAAGGGGTTCCAGCCAATCAGATTATGGTGGGGTTTGCCCTGTTCATGACTTTTTTTATCATGCAGCCGGTTTATCAGCGTATTGATACTGAAGCTATTAAGCCATATTCAGCTGGTACGATAAATGGTGTTCAGGCAATGGATGTAGCCAAAGGGCATGCGAAGGATTTCATGCTACGTCAAGCTCGGCCTAAAGATGTGGAATTCTTTGTGGGACTTGCAAAGATGGGACCGACCAAGGTGGAGGATTTACCCTTAAGTGTGGTAGTTCCTGGTTTTGTTTTAAGTGAATTACGAACGGGGTTCCAAATGGGATTCCTTTTATTTATCCCGTTTATTCTCATCGATTTTGTCGTGGCGATCGTGCTGATGAGCCTGGGATTATTGTTCCTGCCACCAGTTACGATATCGATGCCGCTTAAGATTCTTCTGTTTGTGTTGGTGGATGGCTGGACCTTGGTGGTCCGTTCACTCGCACTCAGTTTCGGGTTGTAGCGAGAAAGGAAAATTATGAGTCCAGATTACGTTGTGGAAATAATGAAAGGCTTGATGGCACACATCATGATGCTTGCAACACCGTTATTGTTGACCGGTATGATTGTGGGGCTTCTGGTTAGCCTCTTCCAGGCGGTTACTTCCTTGCAGGAGCAGACGCTGACTTTTGTTCCTAAGGCTCTGGCAGTAACCACCCTACTTTTCTTCATCATGCCATGGATGGTGCGCACACTCATGGACTATACGAAGGGTATATTTGAGAAAATGCCATCAATGGTGATGTAACTTGGAAAGGCTTAATATGGCCGAATTGTTTTTGACATGGTTTATGGTTTTCGTTCGAGCCGGCGCCATGCTGGCAGTCTTCCCCATTTTTTCCGCAGCTGCGATGCCTGTTCGTCTACGAATTGCGGTGGCTGGGTTTTTGGCCATGCTTTCCATGCAGGGAGTCTCGTTGCCTAATGATTTGGTGATCGGCAATCTGGTAGGAGTTATAGGGATTGTAGGACAAGAGGTGTTTTATGGGTTAATGTTGGGATTTGTTGTCAGGCTTATTCTCTTTAGCGTCGGTTTGGCGGGTCACTATATTGGCACCGAGTTGGGTTTGCAACTTTCCAGCCTGATTGCGCCTGGGGAGACCACTCCGGCAGCTACTCCTTCAGTGATATTACAGATGATGACGGTGATGCTGATGTTTTCATTGGATGTCCATTTCGAGTTGCTAGCTGGATTTCAGCAATCCTATCAGGCACTTCCGATCGGCGGAGGGAGCTTATCTAATTCATTGTTTGATTATGTAACGATGTTGTGTGCGCGCACATTTATTGTTGCTGTGAGAATTGCCGCCCCCGTGATTGCTGTAGGCATTGTGGTGAACCTTCTGATGATGGTATTAGCCCGTGCGATTCCACAAATGAATGTTTTTGTTGAGAGTTTTTCGGTTCGTATTCTGGTAGGGGTGTTTCTTTTTGGCTTCACCCTTTCTTTGGCTGCTCGTGAGATTACGGGATATCTAAAACAATTACCCAATGACTTTGTCGTGGTAGCAAGATTATTGGGAGGTGGAGCTTAAATCATGGCTGAGAGCGAATCCGGACAAGAGAAAACGGAAATGCCGACTCCAAAGAAGCTTCAAGAGCTGATGGAGCAGGGGCAATTTGCGCGTAGCCAAGAAGTGCAGACGTTAATTTTGTTATTAGCTGCGTTTCTGATTTTGACCATCATGGCTCCGAAGATAGTGGAGACTTTTCGCATTTACATGATCGCGACATTCCAGCAATTGGCGACTATTCGGATTACACCCGAGTCTTTTATGGGAATGTTTGGTCACTTTATGCTGACAGCAGGCACCTTAATTTTACCAGTTATGGGTGCTGGATTACTGGCGGGACTCATTAGCGGAGGAATGCAAAGTCAGTTTCGAACTTCTCCCAAAGCAATTGAACCAAAATTTTCAAAACTTAATCCGCTTAGTGGTTTCAAGCGAATTTTCAGTAGCCAGTCGGTGGCAAAACTTGTGGTGAGTTTGATGAAATTTGTTGTGATTTTCGGGTTTACTTACCCTGTTTTGAGAGAAGTGCTTGAGGATCCTGTTTTCTACACGGCGACCGATCTAATGCATTTGATGGCTTTCATGGGAGATACTGCTCAAAGTGTGGGCATACGGGTTATTGCGGGAATGGTCATTATTGCAGCTGCTGACTATGCTTATCAGCAATGGAAGAATGAAGAAGACAGTAAGATGACCAAGCAGGAAATTAAAGACGAAAACAAACAGGTGGAAGGCAACCTTCTGATTAAGGGTGAGTTGCGCCGTCGTCGTCGTCAGATGTTGATGGAAACATTGAATAGTGAAGTGCCACAGGCTGATGTGATTGTGACCAACCCGACACACTTGGCAATAGCTTTGAAATATGATCGTGAAGCGATGGGGGCTCCTCGAGTAATCGCCAAAGGTGCTCGTTACAATGCTCTTCGAATAAGGGAAATTGCGCGGAAACACGAGGTGCCGGTTGTCGAAAATAAGCCTGTGGCTCGTCTCTTGTTCAAGAACTGCAAGGTGGGTCAGGAGATTATTCCAGAGCTTTTCGCAGCGGTAGCTGAGATTCTCGCATACGTTTACCGCACCAATCGTTTCAAGTACTACACGCGGGGCCAAAACGTTACCGCATAACATGGAATACAACAAAAAACCGAATTTATGCCTGAAATTGAGCGAAAATGGCACTGTTTTTGCTCTGTTTAAGCTGTCCCGCAAGGAAGCGAGATATGATGAATATTCAATCAACGGTCATTGATTCACCTCTAGGTACCCGCCCTAAAGGAGGCCGCTTAAGGTCATGAGCGCAGCCCAGGCCAAAACTCCAAGCAGGTGGTCAGAGCTCGGACTCGTTGCCTTCGTATTTGGTGTTTTGATGTGCATGGTTCTGCCGATGCGTCCATGGATGCTGGATTTGATGCTCGCAATGAGTATTTCATCGGGTTTGCTGGTGATGCTTGTGATCATCTACATCCGTGACCCATCTGAATTCACCAGTTTCCCTACACTCCTGCTTATTGTGACGCTCTTTAGGCTGGGATTGAATATTGCAACAACCCGGTTGATTTTGGGCGAAGCCCAGGCCGGTCAGATAATTCAAAAGTTTGGTGAAGTCGTGGTTCAGAATAATTATGTCGTTGGCTTTGTTGTCTTTATCATTCTTACCGTGATTAACTTTGTGGTTATAACCAAGGGTGCAGGCCGTATTGCTGAAGTGGCTGCACGTTTTACCTTGGATGCTATGCCAGGCAAACAAATGGCCATTGATGCTGAGCTCAATGCAGGATTGATCAAGGAGGATCAGGCTCGTAAACGGCGTGATGACCTTTCCAAGGAAGCGGATTTTTATGGATCCATGGACGGTGCAAGTAAGTTTGTTCGAGGTGACGCAATTGCGGGTATTGTAATTACTTTGGTAAATATCGTTGGAGGTATTGGTATTGGCGTTTTGCAGCGTGGTATGGAGGTGACTGGAGCATTACAAACCTATACGATTCTCAGTATTGGTGATGGGTTGGTTTCGCAAATTCCGGCATTAGTGATTTCTACCGCGGCTGGTATCCTCGTGACACGTTCTGCAGAGAAGGAAAGCCTGGGCTCAACCCTGACCCAGCAACTTTTTTTCCACCCCAAGGTGTTAAAGGTTTTATCATTCTCTATGCTGATGCTCTCGCTGCTTTCCTTACTGACAGGCGTTTTGCCTTGGTTCCCCTTCTTATGCATGGGTGCTCTGTTTGGTTTTATGTATCGCAATTTTGAGAGCCGAGGTCTTTTGGTAGAAAGACCGGTGGGTCCGGATATTGACAGTGGCGGAGCTCCTGAGGGTGGGGCTGATGGCGGTGATGGGGAAGGAGGGCCACAGGATGGTAGGCCTGGAAGTCCCGAGAAAATGGAGGAATTACTTCATCTGGATACCTTGCAAATCGAACTGGGTTATGGGTTGCTGTCACTAGCCGATCCAAAAAAAGGGGGGGATTTATTGGAGCGGGTAACTGGAGTTCGCCGAACCTTTGTTCAGGAAATGGGTTTCATCATTCCTGCAGTGCGGTTGCGTGATAATCTGGAACTCCAGCCCAACGAATACCGGTTTGTATTTCGAGGCCAATTGATTGCTACAGGCGAAGTTATGCCTGGGTATTGGTTGGCTATGAATATTAATAATAGTACTGAAGTGCTGCCGGGGGTCCAGGCAACTGAGCCAGTATTTGGGTTGCCCGCAACTTGGATTACCGATGTGGAGCGAAAGAATGCAGAATTAGCCGGTTATACGGTTGTTGATGCAGCATCGGTTCTGGTAACGCATTTCAG
The DNA here is from genome assembly GCA_913041895.1 of uncultured Verrucomicrobiales bacterium. Taxonomy (GTDB): domain Bacteria; phylum Verrucomicrobiota; class Verrucomicrobiia; order Limisphaerales; family UBA1100; genus UBA1100. Next base: position 1,753 of record CAJWKQ010000163.1, on the reverse strand, counting down.
CGAAACTATAAAGAGGACCTGCAGTCAAATCTTGAGCAGGCAGGATGTCCAAGTTCTTTTAGATAACCTTAAGGATCAGAACCCTGCATTGGTCAATGAGCTGGTACCCAACCTTCTTAGCGTCGGTCAGGTGCAAAGAGTATTACAGAATTTGCTTGCTGAAGGTGTCTCCATTCGAAACCTTGTTGGTATTTTGGAACGAGTGGCGGATTACGCAGCTGCGACGAAAAATCCTGATGAACTGAGTGAGCAAGCCCGCAAGGCACTCGGATCCCAAGTGGTGAAGGCTTTTTTGGATGAGCACGGTAATTTACCTGCAATTACCTTAGATCCATGGCTGGAAGAGGAGATGGTAAAAGGTATTCGTCCTTCGCAAACTGAAACGGTACTTTTAATTGACCCAAAGATTGCTGAACATCTTTCACATCACTTGCATCAGTTTATTCAACCTATGATTGCAGAGGGGAGGTCCCCAGTGATTGTGTGTTCGTCTATGATTCGTGCTGGACTACGCCGGTTCTTTGCGGCGAAATTCCCAGAGTTGGCGTTTTTAAGCTACGAAGAATTGCCGCCTAAGATTGAGATTGTTCCCGCAGGGTCAGTGCCTTCCATGCAGTAAGGTGACAGGAAATCGACCGGGGTCTTCTCACTCTATATTTTTTCATGAACACGGTCAAAATTACCGCTGAAACCGCAGAGCAAGCTCTCGAAAAAGCTCAGGCAGAGATTGGTCCGGATGCCGTGGTTCTCAACGTACGGAAGGTATCTGCTGATGGTGTGAAGAGACTGTGGTCTCAACCACAGGTTGAGATGATCGTTGGCACTCCAGATTCAACCAAGTCACAAAAGGAGGCTCTAAAATTATTGGCTGATAAGGTGTTGCAGCTGGAAAAAGAACTGCAATCAAGGGATGCACAGATCAAAAGTGATATGCCTCCGAATGTTCGGGAAATGATCGATTCGGTGACTGATGAGCCTTTATTGCACTCAGTTAGGATACTGGGTGATATCGGGTTAATGCCCGAGCATACTATAGCGTTATCAGATCGTGTTAGGCATCATATGGGAGCTACTCGGCCACGTAATTTGGTGGAGGAGATGGAGCTTTTGAGAGAGGTTCTTGTTGATCAATGGAATCAGAATGCCATAGAAGTTGAGAAGCCAGGCACCCCAGTTTGTGTCCTCGTTGGCCCGGCAGGAACAGGGAAGACGACCGTGCTGTGTAAATGGGTGACTCAAGAAACCTTTTTGGGGCAAAGGCCCTCACGTATTTGGCGTCTGGACGGAACCCGAACAAACACCGCTGAATTTTTGAGTTTACATGGTGAATTAATGCAGGTGCCTGTGGAAAGGGTCTGGGCGGAAACAATTCAACCACCTGAAGATACACTCAAATTTGTAGATCTTCCCGGGGTAGCAGATACCCAACAGGCAATTGAGGAGTTATCATACCAAATCAAGGAATTTGGGAGTACAGAAATTATCTTGGTGTTAAACGGCTCCTACGAACTTCAATTACTTCTGAAGCAGGTGGCATCATTTGGGAGATTGCCTTTATCGGGCATTATTATCACCCATAATGACGAATTGGAGGATTGGTCAAAGGTATGGAATATTGCTTTAACAGCCAAAATTCCGGTTAAATTCATATCAGGTGGCCAAGATATTCCCGGTGGATTTCAGGAAGTTATTCCTGAGAGGATTTTCGATGATTGGGTAGCTTCAGCTATGCAGTAACTATAGGTAGCTTGTG
>CAJWKQ010000162.1 GCA_913041895.1 uncultured Verrucomicrobiales bacterium | reverse complement strand
TGGCTTTGGTGGTATGAATTAAAAGAAATTATTTCATTATTGAAGGACCATTTGAATGCTACAAGAAGACCATCTGGATCTTGTGAATTAGATGAACTGAATGTCAATGCTGAAAATTGATAATACTCTGGCGTCAAACCCCCCAATGAATCTGGAAAAATTGAAGTTATTTAATATGTCCCAGTTTTTTGTCCTAGTGGTCTTGTTATTTCTTGGCGGAGGCTGCAAGTTCCTACCCTTATCAGATCCCGGAAGGAACTTGGATAATCCATCCTCTAGCAATGATACACCTAAACCAACCCTTGTTATCCCGCCCCTTGGCGAACTGGAATTTCTCGAAAACACCACCTATGCCGACCCGGATGGAAAACTTTCCTCCATCCAAAATAAAACACCAATTACCGGGACTCTTGTAGCCTTTTATCCTGCGGGGCAAAAAAAATATGAAATCAATTATATTGAAGGGTTGCGCGAAGGCAGTGCTCAGTGGTGGACGATTAACGGCCAGCTAAAACATCTTCGCAACTATCACAAGGGAAAGTTAAGCGGTAGTTGGGTTGAATACTATGAAGATTCTGAACAAAAACAGCAGGAGCAAACATATGACAATGGAATCGAAATTATGCGACATGGATGGTGGCCTGACGGAACGAAGCGCTTTGAGGTGATCTTCCTGAATGGACAGGAAAAATCACGTCAAAGCTGGAACGCATTGGGAATACCTACGCAACAGAAAAATATACCACCAACTGCCCTCCCCAGCCCGACAAAAAAGAAACCCTAAATTCTCCAGAGGTTCTGTTTGAGGTCAGCTATTTTGCTTGCTTGTAAGGTATTCTTCTCACCTTGATGCATTTCTTCTAGAAAAAATGCAGTTAAAACCATGCAAAATAAACTAACCAATATCGCCAATATAACCATACGACCTCTTCTCGGGCTTGATCTTTGATCGGGAGTAATCGCTATATCTAAAACCTGTAGAATGGGAGCATTCTGTGCCTCCTCTATTTTTGCCATCTGGTATTGCTGGGTAAGCAGTTGATTGATGGTCTCGGCATATTTCAAATCTCTTAAGCGGCGGCCATGTTCCAAGCCTGCTTGAGGCACCTGACTAGTCGTGATGATTGATGATGAACGAGCCTGTGAATTTCCCGGGTTTTCACGCGCTAATTGATCCAGCTGGCTGCGCATCTCTAAAATTGCAACCGAAGCGCTTTTCATATCGGGATTTTCCTTAGTCGCAAAGAGATTTAAAGCGGCCAATTCAACTTCTTTTGAAGCGATTTGTGCTTGCAGTGTTGCTATGGCCTCAATGACAGCCCTCCCTTGTTCTTCTAATTGGATAAGTCCCGATGTTTCTTGCGATATCTTCATAGCCTCTTCGGCAATCTGAAGTTTTACCTGAGCATCCTTTAATTGTTGCTCAACAAAAGCGCGTCGCTGCGAGGCTTCTGTTAGGACTAATTCACGACTTAATCGCTCAAGCTCATAGACATAATGATTTGCCATCTCAGCTGCTTTCTCTGGATTCTCATCATTTACCGATACTGTAATGATTCCATCTTTCCTCCCTAGGGAAATTGTCGTTGCGTCCGCCAATTTAGCCCTCACTTTCCACATCGGAAGATCTTTCCCTTTTAGGTGGTTGTGTTTGTTGATAATAACATCTTGAATACGACGACTTTGCAACATGGTAATCAGCACTTCTGCATTGGTATCGGCCAGCTCCAACCCAGCCATTCCGGCCAAAGGGCCGAGTTGGCTAAGCATAGACACCGCCGTACTCTGTTTGCGGCCTGAAGGAATCAGAGTTGTGGAAGCAGTATATATTTCAGGCAATATCAGGCTATAGGCTGCCGTAATACATCCCAAGAGAAATGGAACTACAATTATCTTCCATTTATGTCGGGCAAATACCAATAGTAGATCGACCAGACTGATGGCATCCTCTTGATCATATGGTTCTGTCATATTAGCCGACACGTTCTTACCTCCAAATCAATACTGTCAGACATGATTACAGGCTGCCTCATCTAATCTCTGCCCAGAACTCTTATAGCGGCCGCACCTACTGCAAAATCAGAGAAAATCTTAGCCCATTCCTTTAATTCATACTTCCAGTTTGTAAAATCCACCTCCTCTGGAACCACAAGGGTATCCCCTGGGTACATTGGCGTCTTGATGAATTTTCCTCCCAGCTGTCCATAGCTAACTACGGTTCCATCAGCCCTGATTAAAAAAAGTTGCTTCATGTCCGCATGGCGGGTTGGCCCTCCAGCAGTCGCCAGTATATCCAAGATCGTGTTCCCTTCCCTCCAGATTGTAGACTGCTGATTGAATACCTCTCCCATCACATGAACCTCATTAAATTTTGATGGCACATAAAAAGAATCACCATCATTTAGCTCAATTTTCGGCAGAGATTGTGCAAGGGTTATATCCCGGTTCAGATTAAGAGTAATTCTTCCGGTAGCAGCCGTGCTACGCATGGTGGTCATGGATTTGGTCTTTGCCTCCATCTGGGCCATAATTCCTGCCTGTGCTGTTGCGTCCAGTGTCCGAGCCTGAAGTTTTGCCGCAGAATGTGCCAATTCTTTCTGCATCCGGGCAATACCATCATCCAAGCGTTTCTGCTGCTCTTCCCTAACGGATCGACGCGTGAACACACTGGCATAAGGGTAGGCATCAGGCGTAAATCCACCCACACGTTGCACAAGTTGCGCCAATGTCTCACCGTATTTGATACGGTACACGCCGGGATTTGTTACTTCTCCACGTAACACTACAAGACTATCTTTTAACACCTTGGGCACATCAACGTCATTCTGGCTGTAAATGGTGACCACATCCCCAGGCTTCAGAATATAGTTTTCCTCTGGATCGTTTTCTCTTATTGCAGCCGCTAGATTGAAGGTAATTAGATTATTTCTCAGAGTCACTGGATTCAACCGCGTAATAGTTGCATATTGCCAATTAATTTCATTGAGCAGATTTCTGGTTAATTCGGTAGGATCCTTAACCTGATTGGGATCAAGCGAAAGCTTGTTGGCAGCCAATAGATTCACTCTAGCCCAATAATCTCTTGGTATTAAATAAGACGTATTAGGAATAAGATCACTTAATCGCATTCCTTCATTCCATTTATACCGCCGGGGTAAATCAACATGCCCACGGAGCGACACCACTTGATCAAATTGTGGTGAAATTGGTTCAATCGATATTAGATCTCCATTCTGGACCAAGGTCTGTAATCCGGCTTCATTTAATTCCAGCGAGATCATTTCCCGACGAGTACGATCTTGTATACGCTCCAAGGTAGCTCGACCCTTGGATGCCGTAGCGGTTAACCCTCCGGATAATCCAATCACATCCTCAACAGTTTCCTTATCCTTTAACTCATAAATGGCAGCTGTCTGAACGCTTCCACTCAATGCAACCAATGGACCTGAAGGCAAAACCCTGATAATATCCCCATGCAAAAGCCGTATGTCCTTGGAATTATCACCCTCAATCAGTAGGTCATACAGGTCTAGTTCTGATACCGGTTGGTTCCCTCGGCGTACTTCGATCTTTCTCATCGAACCCACCGATGAAGGCCCCCCAGCCTCAAAGAGTGCACTTAAGGCGGTACTTAGCGAACTTACCGTATAATTGCCGGGATTCTCCACATGCCCCACAATTAACACCTTGATGGATCTCAACCTGCCAAAACTTACGTTGAGTTCAAAATCCTTGAACAAGCGTTCAATCGCTGTCTTTATAAATCCCTCGATCTGACTGGCTTTTAGGCCTGCCACCTGTAGCACTCCAACCTGTGGAATGTTAATCGCTCCGTTTCTATCTACAGTAAGTTCCAAATTGATATCGACTTGCCCCCAAGCGCGAATAATCAACTCATCCCCTGGGCCAACAACATAGTCAGCTGTCACAGGTAAATTATCTGCGGGTGAAAATCCGCCCATCCGGGGCGTAAATAGTTTTTGACCGTACATGGGTAGATATTCACCAACTGATTCATGTACGAATTTCTGGAATTCATTGGTTTTATTTTGTACTCGGAATCGATTCGTCATGCTTAAACCAAATCGATTCGTCGATGTCATGCCTGAAGCATTCGGATAAAGGTCCGGCTGGAAGCTAGGATTCAGCTCAGGTTGAATAGGCTGAAGATTGGTAATTTGAGGCCTTCCCAACACTCCAACGGCTGGACTTTGCGCAAGTAATAGATGTGCCAATGCAAAAAATACCAGCACAGCCGCACCCCAAGAATTGGAATGGAATTTTCCCACCATTGCCCCCAAAGACAGGGATTTTATAGGTGAAAATCCAAAATTTGTCGATTCAGAAATCAGTTTCTATCTTCCAGAAACAACTGCTGAGGTGACGCTTTTTCAGCCGCCACTTCGTTCGGATTATCCTGATCTGAAATCGGCTGCCCTTTGTCGTTCAAATAAGGTTTCTCTTTACTATATAACTCTTTAACCAAATCAGGAAAATCAAGTTCCTGCTGCACAGCCTGAGGTCGAGAGATTATTTTCATCCATTTTGGAGCCTTAAATCGCACCAGCATCCTATACATCCCTAGGTAAAAAAGGACTGATAAAGCGCAATACAAAATCAATAGACTCTTTTGATCCCATATTGTCAGTACAATCATTAATGATATTCCCTGCCAAACCCAGAAGAAAGTTGTACTGAGGGAGTTGCGCAGCATCCCATTAGACACGCTACCCCACGCCCATCGGTTCAAACGTTTATGCACAAGTGAATGGAGGTGCAGGGCATCGGCTTTTTGAGCTCCAGTACTCTTAATTTTTCGGCGATATATGGAATATAACGTCTCAATCACCGGATAAATTGCCAATGACAATGGTAAAAACCACGTAAGTTCCGAATGACGCACCAAAAGTAACACAGACATCACAGCAATCAGAAAACCCAAGAGATACGCTCCTCCGTCTCCAAGAAAAATGCGGCCTTTGGGATAGTTAACAAGCATGAACCCCAAGATTGACGCAATTGTCCCAACGCTTAATTGCACAAGAAGCATATCACCCAAGCCGTGTGCAATCCATCCAAGACCAGATAGCACAATCACTGCGACCCCTGAAGAAAGCCCGTTAAGTCCATCAATGATATTAAAAGAGTGGGTCACCCCGGCCACGCAAAAACACGTGAAGATCCAACAAAGAACCCCCAAGCCGCCTGTACTTATCCAGGGAATAGGCAACACTGCCTTTAATAGAATACCCGCCATTAGGGCACTTACAAAAGCTGCTGATAAGCGAAGTCGAGGCGATACTTTTCCCGAAAAATCTTCGATTATCCCAAGAGCAAAAACCGGTAACCCGACAAAAACAATCCACACTGGAAAAGGCTCATGAACTAGTCCCGAACCAGAAGCAGTCGGCAAGCTCAGGAGGGCGAAAACTCCAATTCCCGCCAATATCCCGATTCCTCCCAATCGTGACACTTTATGCTGATGCAGTCGCTGAGGCTTATCCTTTATATGGCAATCCGACCCGAACTGAGCAACAGTACTAAACCGACTAACCATAAAACTGGCCAAAAATGCCGCCCCTAAAGCAAACACAGCCATAATGAAATGATCCAAACTCATCCGGTATACATTTTAGCGCCCCTGTAGTGTCATAACCTTTATCGGCATTATGGTCAATAACTTGTGAATAAAGTTGATTTCTGATCAAAATAATTGTCCAATCTTCTCCTTATGAATCTGTGGGGATTTATCTTTATCGGTGTTTTTCTGAGCTTCTATTCTGAGGCACTAGCCCAGCAATCCCTGGAAGACCGTGTAGCAGACCTCGAGAAGAAGTTGCTGGAATCCCAGAAAAATACCCAGCTGCTTGCTGAGGAACTGAATGTCGTAAAGAAACAGGCACATGTCGCTTTATCCTCACTCTCCCTCAATGGTTATGTCAGTTCCTCCTTTCGCTATACCCCTACCTCAAATGTGGGCAACGACCTCTACGGCCTGAGCGGTGGCGAAAACCAGCGCGACCGTTTTGCACTGGATGTCGTTTCCTTAAGTCTATCCTCTGAAGAAAAAGAAGAGGAATGGGCCTCAGGCTTCAACTTCCAAACCTGGATCGGCCCAGGCGCAGATTTATTAGGAACAGCTGGAAATCCGAATATGTGGCCTGGTTCTCCTGAGGATGACGATTCGGACGACATCGCTATCAAGCAGGCCTACATCAAATTGCATTTACCGGTAGGCGAAGGGCTGGGCATGAAAGTAGGTGTTTTTGATAAGGTCATCGGTTATGAATCGACTGATCGAAATGAAAATCCCTTCCACAGTCATTCTTGGGGTTACACCGTTGGGCCGCGACAACATACCGGCTTCATCTTTGATTATGGAGTTACCGATGAATTCAAACTTCATTTCGGTGTGGCCAATAGCACCTCATCTAGGATCAATGGCTTAAGTGATAACGACAACCAGTTTACCCTGATTGGCGCTCTGGAATACAAACTGCCAGATCAAATTTGGGGCCTTGGCGGTTCAGATTTAACTGCGGGAACGGTCCGAGGTCGTCCTTGGGATGAGGGAAAAGATAATCAACCGGTCGTTCGGGAAGAATACTATCACTTTGGCCTGAAAGGCATCGACACACCTATAGAAAATCTGAGTGCGGGAGCCGCATGGGATATCGTCGATAATAGAGGAACCGGACAGAACGGAGATCAGGTATGGGGCGCCTACCTGAACTATGAAGCCACAGACTTTTTGGAATTTAATTTCCGCGGTGAAAAGTTTAATGCCGGCTCTGGCTTTGGGACCAGCATGAGTGATGGCTGGGGCACAACACTTGGGGCCAACTACAAAATTACCGGAAATACCCAAGCTCGCTTCGAAGTCCGCCACGATAAAACTGATGAGAAAGTCGGCGGCAGAACTGATAACCGGTCATTCATCTGGAATCTGATCTACAGTTTCTAGGGTTTTTTGAAATCCAATTCCCTAGTCCATATCCAAATAGTATTCCGATTATATTTGCCATAACATCTGCTCCTTCGGCTGTCCGCCACCCGCTAATCCCCTGCACCGCCTCTATGAGCAACCCATAAAGAAACAGCCCAACAATAATAAAACTCACCCTTTGAGAATAAGCCATTAAGGCAAAACAGGTAAGCCACCCAAACCCCAGTATATGAAAAACTTTATCCAGCGGAATACCCACATCTACTTCCGGTAATATTCCCGTTTTTAAACGAATTAGTGTCGCTAGACTAAATCCAAAAAGACTAATCCAAAATACTAACTTAGCTGGCATATATTTTCAGATGAGCCCTATGCTGACGTTTCCTTTAGGCTTTCAACTGTGCCTCTTCTTCTAACTTTTTACTTTTCTGAGCGTATTTCAAG
>CAJWKQ010000161.1 GCA_913041895.1 uncultured Verrucomicrobiales bacterium | reverse complement strand
ACGTGGCAGCCGTTCCGTTACTCGTTGGAATGGGCGTTGATGAACTCAGTGTAGCACCAACCATGCTCCCTCAGATTAAATATCTGATTAGAAAATTGAAGTATACTGAAACCCAAGAACTCGTCCAGCTAGCACTGGAATGCGAATCCAGCGTGGACATTCTGGTTCAGGCACGCGCAATGGTCCAGCGTGCGGCTCCAGGGGTTTTTCATACCATGTTATGAAGCAAGTAATTCTAGCTGCCGGCTACGCCACACGCCTACATCCACTTACACAAAACACCCCCAAGCCGCTCCTTCACGTTGGGAACCGCCCGATTATCGAGCACGTCATCGGCAGCACTTCGGCCATTGGCACAATCGACAGAACCTACATTGTCACCAATAATAAGTTTTCCGGTCACTTCAAACATTGGCTGACAGAATACCAGCAGGATCATCCCAACTTTTACGGAAAGGTTGTCAATGATGGTACTACCAGTAATGAAAATAGGCTTGGTGCAATCGGGGATTTACACTTGGTTTTGACTCAAGAGGATATCACAGATGATATTCTTGTAGTGGCTGGTGACAATCTTTTCACTGGAGATCTTAGCAAATTCGGTGAGTGCTGCCGGGAACATCAGGAACCCATCCTAGGCGTCTTTGATGTGAGGTCCCCCTACGAAGCCAAAAAATATGGTGTAGTGGCCATCGATGATTCAGGACAAGTTACCAGCTTTGAAGAAAAACCATCTGAACCCAAAAGTACGCTGATCGGTATCGCCCTTTACTATTACCCAAAGGAAATATTGTCTGAAATCTCACGTTATCTAGCAGAAGGAAACAACCCAGATCAACCAGGACGGTTTGTGCAATGGCTTTATCCACAGCAGCCTGTGTACACTTCAAACATACCTGAAAAGTGGTTGGACATTGGCTCAAAAGAAACTCTTGAAGCGGCCAACACTCTGTTTATCAGTCAGAAATAATAACCCCGGAACCATCCACTGCCAAAGGGGTCTGATGTTCTTTTCCTGAGTTATGCCTTTCTACCATTCCAGTGTAGAGCCCTTCCATCTGGCGCACCATTATTGGCATATCGAACAGTGAGGAAGTCATGCGTGCACTCCAAAGACGTTTTCGAATGCTTAAAAGCTTCTCCGGATTTTCGGCAAGAGTAAGTGCAGTTTCTTCGTATTCGGGCAAAGTATGGGCAACCAATTCTTCCTTAAGCCCCAGTGCCCATAAAAGGCTTGCGCTCACTCTTGAACAAACGTGCCTCCCATAATAAGCCACAACTGGCACTCCAGCCCAAAGCAAATCTTTGGTAGTCGTTTGTCCGTTGAAAACCAGAGTATCCAAACCTAAATCCAATAATTGCAACCGCCGCAAATGATCATCTTTTCTGTTTTCCAGTTTGGCAAAAATTAATCGATCCGGGCCAACTTGCTGCTGAGCAGCAAAGTCCCGCAGATTTGCTTCAGCTATTGAAGGAACCGCCCCAACCCACAAAACCGATTTAGGGACCGCCTTGAGCAATCGCACCCAGATCGAAAAGGCCTCCCGTGTAATTTTGTATGACTGATTAAAGGTGCCAAATACAAAGGCATCCTCCGGCAAACCATAGTCAGACCGTTTGATGTCGTTCCTTGTAATGGCTTCTTCGCGATGATTAATAAAGAAAGACCCCGCTAACCATGCAGGTGTCTCGGTATAGTCTATACTACTTGATTCGGGGAATACGATTGGATCAGTAATCACGTAATCATAAAAGTCTCCGCCATTGGTGCCCGTTGCACTTAGCATAGTCGCCTGAACAGGCGCTGGTCGAAGTGCGCAAATTTCCATTCGACTATTTTCCGTGTGTCCACTGAAATCGATCAATATATCAATTTCATCATCAAAAATCTTTTGCGCAGCAGTTAACGTGTCCGACTGGCGCAGATCCACGAAGTGATCACAATCATTGACAATTCTCTTACGCATTGGACTGCCATCATCTATTCCAGTCGAGTAAACAAACACTTCGAATCTCTCCCGATTATGCAAACCATACAAAGGGAGGGTCTGTTGTGATATGGGATGCAATCTGAAATCACTAGAAAAATAACCGACACGAATCCTCGGCTGCCCTATCTGAACCCGGTGAGAAAAACCAACATGTAAGGAAGAAACGCTATTCCAAGCCGCTTGAGCCCAAGCATGCGTCAGGCGCTTGTTACGTTGCGGGTCGTCTGTAAATGAAGCTCCTGCCACCGCCTGTTCTCGCGGGCATCGCCTCTGTGTAATTGCCGCTTCTGTCATTTTATCCAGAGCAGAAAAATGATGGCAAAGTGCATCCCAATCACAACACTGTTGAGCCGATAAGGCTCCCACATGCCTAATATCTTCCCCATCTTTTATTTCGATTAAACGATCAACCTCCTCTGAAACCCCATCGAACTTAGCTATCCGATTCAACACAAAAAGTCGGTTCACTCCCGCCAAGTAATGTTCAGGATTAATACTAAGTGCTTTTGAAAATGAATTCAGAGCATTTTCAAATTCCGATTGATTGGCATACGCAGCCCCTAGACTATTCCAAGCCTCAACATCTTTAGAATCCAGTTCAACAACACGTAAGTAGCATTTAGCAGCATCTGCCTGAGTGCCTTGTTTCACATGTATCGCACCCAATTGTTTCCATATACCCACACTGGATTGCTCAACAGAAACAGCCAACTCCAACACTTCCTTTGCCTTGTCCAGAAACCCTTGCTCCTCCTGAGCCCTAGCTAATAACTGTAACGTTAATACAGAAATATTTCCGGGCTTTAGTAAGGGTTGTAATTTTTCAATAGCAACCTTTGGCTCACCCATTTCCATATAAGCTTCAGCTTGAAGTTGAATCGCATTTTCACCGAATACTGGATGCTCGACAAAGCTCTCGCAGTGACGCGCGACTTCGGACCATTGCCCGATTCCCGCAAGAGCCAACACCTCTTCCCAACTAATCTCTTTTGCTTCCCCGCCCTCCATTTTTCTGGCGAGAAATTAGCCTGTTCCCGTCTTTGCAAACAAGCCTCAATGAAATAACTTGCGAGAATCCAATTACCCCATATCTTGAATAAGACAAGCAAATGCAGGTTGATTCAAATACACAATTTATTAACCAGCTAAACTGGCATTCCAATCAATCTACTCGAGCTTTGGAACGACTAGCCAGCGGATCACGTATCCTCGCCCCTCAGGATGATACAGCAGGACTAGCCGTTGCCACCCGTATGCAGGCTCAACTCGCGCAATATGATGCGGCGAAGAGCAATCTTGCCAATGCGGTCTCCTTTACCCAAACACAGGGTGGTTTCCTCGAAGGAGCCCAAGAGGTATTCAATAGGATGGGGGCCCTTGCTATTCGCGCGCAAGATGCCACGCTAAATGATGAGCAGAGAGCCTTGTTTCAGGAGGAGCTTCGAGCCTTGAAGGAAACTTTTAACGATATACGTACCACTCAATTTAACGGAAAAGAACTCTTCGATGGTGAAGAATTGAACCTCGCCACCTCTGCTAACCAAAATCCAGTAAAAGTAGGTGGAATCGATCTTTTCACCCCTGAAATAAATACCGTAACGGCCAGAACAACCCGTCTTGAAACGCCGGAGGCCGCACAAAGTGCTCTCAAAACCATTACAGCAGCCACCGAGAAAATCAGCCTAGATCGCTCTTTGGTAGGATCAACTTTAGCCGAATTGGATTCGGTCAGTGCTGGCCTTGAAAACGAACATATAAACGCTCAGGCAGCTTTGAGTCGAATCACTGATTCTAACATTGCCGATGAAGCGCTGAACCTATCGAGGCAAGCAACACTTGCAAAAATCAATATTTTTTCCATAAATCAGGAAAATGAGTTAAAATCCCGTGTAATCAATCTACTCGGGTAGTTTTCTTACAGTACGTTTTCTTCCTCTTAAGCTTACTGAAACTGAATCCAACTAGGGCATTTGGGTAACTAATTCTTAAATAAGCTCAGCGATTCGGATTATTCGTTTGGCATGCAGGATGCTGCCCACATTTTGAAAAGGTTTGTCTTAAACTGAGAAAGATACGAGATGGTCATCAACACCAACGTGGAAGCACAACGCACAGCAGGTAACCTGCTTGCGAGCCAGAAGAGCCTTTCGCATTCACTGGCCAGACTCAGTTCTGGTTCAAAGATTGCAAATGTATCCGAGGATTCAGCCGCTGTAGCAACGACTTCCAGAATGGACTCCAGACTGCGCAAAATTGACGCAGTAATGACCGGATTAACCGGTATAGTCTCGTTAACCCAAACACAAGATGGGTATATAAACTCCGCTACTGATGCACTCACTCGCATGAGTGAACTCGCACTGCTTAGCCAAGATGAAACTAAGAGCAGTAGCGATTTGGCACTATATCAGAAAGAATTTAACGTACTCAACGAAGCTGTCGCCGCCACGAGCCACAAGCAATTCTCCGACATTGACCTTTTTAAGACTGTAGCCAATGGCGCAACCAGCACAATCGTATCAATTGATGAAAACGGCAGCCTGCTAACCATTCTGCCAGTAGATTTAAGTGCCGCGGTATATACTGACGCGATCAAGGCTCCAGGATCTGAATTGAGTATTAGCACCTCAACCGACGCCAAAGCCACTCTGGATAAAATACAGAAATTACTGGAACATCTTCAACAGGAAAGGACGTCCATTGGGGCAACTCAGTCCAGAGTTGAATTTGCATTATCACAATTGTCTACATCGAAGGAAAATCTCAGCCAAGCGAAAAGCCGTATTTCCGATGTCAACGTTGCTGAAGAAACGACTAGGTATGCACGCAGTCAAATTCTGGTAGCATCAGGCACGCAGATGCTACGCGAGGCCAATAATTTACCCCAAACTGCACTTGAACTCCTCAGATAACATAAAATTGATCATGTACCCCTAGAGTTTTCATTTCAGTTGGGGGAAGCAAAACAACCGGTCGGGCCGACTTATGCGCCCGGCCGGTTGATCCCTTTTCTGGCACAATTCACTGCTTCAAAACGGTCCAAAGAGTGATTGCCGCAATTACCAATAACGCGCATAAAATCAGGATTACTACGTAAAATTCCCTTGAAAACCGAGCTCTAGGAACACTTGCTGTACCTAAACCTGCAGTACGTGTCACATTGGTAGGAGGAGGAGTAATAAATAGCGGCTCTGAAGCGGACTGCGGAGCAATAACATGTGCCACGGCACGAATTGTAGCTGGACGGATAGCAGGATCCTTGTGCAGGCAATTCATGATCATTTGCCTGACCTCAGCAGGAGTATCACAAAGCATATTTTTTTCATTCAGACGAGCCTCAATGGGTTGTGGAGGAACTTCCTGCAATTGATGCTGGATATCACCGGAATGAAACGGGGGCACGCCACAGAGCAACTCATAAATCGTCGCTCCCAAGGCATAGATATCATCACTTACCGATGGAAGTCCTCCCTCAAGTTGTTGTGGGCTCATAAAAGTCATGGTCCCTCGATTATCACGTAACCCAAGTAGATCGGTATACGCATCATTTAGTGAAGCAGAAATACCCAAATCGGCCAATCGCACCCGCCCTTGGATATCAACCATTATATTTGCAGGTTTAAGGTCCCGGTGAATGATTTGCATGCCGTGAGCATGATCCAGCGCACTGCACAACTGTAACACAATTGGCCTTAAGTTTTCCCAGGAAAACGCCTGATTTTGGCATTCCATACGCATGGTGTGCAAACTGGATCCTTCCACATATTCCATCACCAAGAATGGGGCCTCATTAGGCGACTCAAACAGGTCGTAGAGGTGTACGATATTTTGATGTGACAAACTCCTGTTTTGAATCGCTTCCTTACGAAGTTCCTGTCGCATGTTTAAATCATTCGCAAGGTGAGGTTGCAAAAACTTCAGAGCAACGATATTTCCAAGCCGTTCGTCACGCGCCAACCAAATAAGGCAGCTCCCGCCTAAAGCCAGCATTCTCACCAAGGTATACCGACCGGATCCAACCAATTGACCCGAGGCCATCATGGACAATTCAGGATTCAGAGTTTCTGGCGCACTCACAAAACGTTTCTATTTAAGGTTTGCCTTTTTGCCAATGATTTTGAGAAATAAACGCCAGCGAATCTAATGCAAATTAGTTATCAATATCAAGGCAAGTGGCATGTTAAATCCCTCACCAAGGGGGAAGTGGTGGTGGGTCGCCCCAACAATGAGATGACCATAGACATTGACCTATCTCCGGACACCACTGTAAGCCGTAAACATGCAAAATTATGGAGAAATGAGGACGGCTCCTGTTGGATTGAGGATTTGGGCAGTCGATATGGAACCAAAGTTAATGAAACCGTGATTACCGGTCACCACCAACTCTGCGAAGGGGACTCCATTCACATTGGAGAAACCACCCTACGTGTAAATTCAGAATAAACTATATTTATTAAAAAATTTTATTAAATATCAATTTTAATTGATTATTTTTAATAATTATTAGTTTTTTTCATTTTTACAGCATTTTATTAAAGTTGTTCCCCGTTGGCATGGCTATTGCTGTGAATATGCCAAAACGATTGTCGCGCCATGCTGACCATTGAACATAAACAAATAGAGATCGAGAGCCAGACTACGGAATCGCTTGATCTGAAACCCGGTTTAAAACTGTACTTTGAATCGGGACTACTTGGTTTTGAAGCCAACAGAGAGTTTGAGCTAATTCTGGATGATGAATTACATCCCTATCAGTGGCTTAAAGGTCTGGATGCAGATCAGAGTTTTCTCGTAATCCCTCCCTCTTTGGCTGTTGGCCAATACGGCGTAGAAATTGCCGATGATGACGTTGTATTACTGAACTTAAAAGAACCCTCAGATGCGGGAATGTTGTGTATAGCGACTTACCATCTTAATGAAAAAGTAACCATAAATGGTTCTGTAAGAGGTTCATCTAATTCATTGACAACAACAGGAGTTGTAGATGTATTTGAAAGAATCTTAACTTGCACACATTCACAAACAACAACAGTAGCAGTTTTTAATTCAACACCGCATGGAGCAGCAGGGGCTTTAGATGTAGAAAATTGTAAATATTTAAGGGTAACAAATTTAAGTTCAGATCAAGATATGAAATTAGCTTTAGTAACTGCTAACACAAATTATCAAGTAACTGTAAGAGCAGGAGGTTCACACGTTTTGTTTCAAGCAGAAGAAGCACTTATAGGTGAAGAAGATGCAAGTCCTGCTTTTCCAACACTAGAAGATATTGTTACTGTACAAGTAAGACCATCAGCAACAACTGATGTACAAGTAGAGGTGTTTGCAGGATTAGTATAATGAAAACTGAAAATATAGAAAGGTACTTAAATAGCTTTGGTAAGTATATTGTAAAACAAGCGAGAAC
>CAJWKQ010000160.1 GCA_913041895.1 uncultured Verrucomicrobiales bacterium | reverse complement strand
CTTATCCGGTAATCACGCTGATTTCCACCGGCTCAACTTTTACTCCTTTACGTTTCAACCACTGAGATGCTTTTTTTAACGAAGGACGTTTCCCTTCTAGTTCCAGACAAACGATGCCAATTTCATCACGAACCTCTGCTTGTCGAATATTGGCGATCAATTCAAAACGAGTAATGAGTTCCCAAACGATTGGAGATGTGATCAGCTTCGGTGGATACATCAGCCATAGACGTTGCCTACCCTTCTCGGGTATTGAGCTCTTCTTCGAAACCTTTTTAGCTTTGTCTGGCACTAGATCAACCTCCGGCTATGGCAGGAATAATGCTTATTTCGTCGCCGTCCTTAAGGGCTGTACTCGCATTGTCAAGAAACCGGATATCCTCGTCATTAACGTAAATATTTACAAAACGCCGAATTTCTCCAGCCTCATCAACAAGCCGCTCCTTAAAGCCGGGATAGCAGGTTTCTAGATCGGCAATAGCCTCACTAACTGACTCAGCGGTAGTCTCAACGACTTCCTCATCATGTGTAAGTTTTCTTAACGGCGTAGGTATGCGAACTTTTACTGGCATAATTATTTTTGTTTGGCTGTGCCGAGTTCTTTGTCACTTTGCAACAACGCTTCAAATTCTCGCAGACTGGGCCCTATCTCCAGAGCTTGTCCTGCGTGATTCTCCACTGCATCAAGTGTCTTTAGTCCGTTACCGGTGATACACAGCACCGCTGAATCATCGGCAGGTATAGCTCCACTGGCAATGAGTTTCTTGGCCACACCTACAGTTACTCCGCCAGCGGTCTCAGAAAAAATGCCCTCAGTTTCAGCCAAAAGCCGGATTCCTTCGCGAATCTCATCATCTGTAACATCATCTGAAGCTCCACCAGTCTCCTGAAATACCTTCAACGCATAGAATCCGTCAGCAGGAGTGCCGATCGCAAGGCTCTTGGCGATTGTATCTGGTTTCACAGGCTTAAAAAAATCCT
The DNA here is from genome assembly GCA_913041895.1 of uncultured Verrucomicrobiales bacterium. Lineage (GTDB taxonomy): Bacteria > Verrucomicrobiota > Verrucomicrobiia > Limisphaerales > UBA1100 > UBA1100. The sequence goes on along the minus strand of CAJWKQ010000160.1, from coordinate 6,421 downwards.
GACCTTCCTTGAAAGCAGTACTAATAGGAGCGCATCCTGCCGCCTGAGCACCATGCACGCTGTACTCCACTTGCTCAACAAGACCAATTTTCACCGCCTCCTGATAGCTCTTATGAATTTTAGTGAGAAGCGAGCCCGAAGCCATTGGCACCACGGTGTGTCGCGGTATCTTCCAGCCAAGCTGCTCGACTATTTCAAAGCCCTGGCTTTTGGATCCCTCTGCATAATAGGGGCGCATATTTACGTTTACAAACGCCCAATTATATTTGCCGGCAATCTCCGCGCAAAGCCGGTTCACCTCGTCATAGTGCCCTTTAATTCCAATGACGCTAGCATCATAAATGAGCGAGTTAACCACTTTACCCTTCTCTAGATCGTTAGGAATGAACACAAAGGCCTTCAAGCCAGCTGATGCTGCGTTTGCTGCCACACTATTAGCCAGATTACCGGTGGAAGCACAGGCCACCACATCAAAACCCATCTCACGAGCACGGCTCAAAGCCACACTCACCACTCGATCCTTAAATGATAGCGTGGGGTAATTGACCGCATCATTTTTGATCCACAACTCGCGAACTCCCAGACGTTCGGCCAATCGATCAGCCTTGATTAATGGGGTAAAACCCACTTCTTGCCCCACAGTCGGTTCTCCAGCAACCGGCAAGAGCTCAGCATAACGCCACATGTTTTGGCGGCGGCCCTCTATAGTCTTGCGTGTCAACTTATCTTTAACTGCTTCATAATCATAAACAACCTCGAGAGGACCAAAGTCAAATTCGCATACGTGTCGTGCCTCAAGTGGATACTCGCGACCGCACTCGCGACACCGCAATGCCTTCATATGTCCCTGCTGTTCTGCCATTTTATTCTAGTTCCTAATAATAATGAGCATCAAAAAACCCGCTCTATCGATGAGCGGGCGAAAAATCGTTTGCGCCTGTGCTCATCTTTTCTGGCTTATGCCAGCTGGATTTGGCACCTGGGCATCAAAACGCGCTGTTTTAACCGGTTGCCGTGACTTCACTGGGCCAGTCCCTCAGTCACTCTCTATGAGCGCCCCACCAAGGGGCCGTGAAAACATATGCATAATTCGCGGGACGTCAACCTCAAATCCGCCCTTAGCCTCCCATTTCACCGGTAAATTCCTGCTGACGAAGAGCCTCGTATAGTATGATCGACACACAGTTAGCCAGATTCAATGAACGAGCCTGCGCATTGAACATGGGGATCCGCACCCACGAATCTGCATTGGCTTTCAATAAGCCCTCGGGCAATCCAACTGTTTCACGACCAAAAATGAGATAATCATCCGGCTCATACTCAACATCATCATAACGTCTCCCTCCCCCCTGTTCCACGAACCAGCAACGAGCCTGTGACGGGATACCTTTAGAAAAATCCTCCCAATCCTCCCATATCTGCCATTGCACTTGCTCCCAGTAGTCCATGCCGGCACGTTTCAGTTGACGGTCATCAAGGCGGAACCCCAACGGACCTATCAAATGCAACGATGAACCTGTCACTGCACAGAGGCGAGCAACATTACCCGTATTAGGTGGAATCTCAGGCTCAACCAGAACAACATTCATGACCCGTCAATACTTCACCTTCATTAGAGTCAAGCCATCGGCCGGGGCATTCATCCCCCCCACTCTGCGATCACGTTTCTGAAAAATGGTCCGAATATCTTTCTGCACCAACTTCCCATGTCCAACACGAGCCAAGGTCCCAACAATCCCTCGGCACATCTTATAAAGAAACCCTTCGCCTTCAATGGCAACTGTCAGCTTTGCCCCGCGCTTACGAACATCACAGCGCGTCAGACGACGGACGGTGGTTTCCATCTCATACTCACGCGTAGTAGCAAACGACTTAAAATCCTTTTTACCGATAAATAAATTTGCGGCTTTATCCATAAGCTGCACATCTAAAGATGACGGAACATGCCAAGCCCGTCCGATAAGGAGTGGATTCATCACTGGATCGTTCCAAATCAGATAACGGTATTGCTTGCCTTTGGCATCAAATCTCGCATGGAAATCTCCGCGGGCCCTCACTGCTTTCATCACTCTGATATCTGCAGGTAAAAATGCATTCACTGCCAACTGCAGCTTGTATCCATCCATTCGACATTCGTCTTTTGGCAAATCCACGTGAGCCACCATACCCAATGCGTGCACCCCCGTATCGGTCCGACTGGAGCTATGTATTCGCTTCACACTCGGAAAGAGTTTTTGAAATGCCTCTTCCACGCATTGCTGTACAGTCACCTGCCCTTTTTGAACCTGCCATCCGTAATATTGCGAACCGTCGTAAGCAATAGTGAGTTTAAAACGCCTCATCCTGAAATGCTGTCCATGTAATCCTGCAACATCACTGCTGCAGCCGAAGCATCCACTTTCTTTTTTGCCTCACGCGCATCTATCCCAGCCTCACGCAATTTATCCTCCGCCATTACACTGGTCAGCCGTTCGTCCCAAGTCAGCACAGGAATAACCACAGACTTTTTCAGCACCGCCACAAAATCCTCCACCTTAAGCGCTTGCGGGCCAATACTCCCATCCATATTCCGAGGCATCCCTACAATAATCTGGTCGGTTTCTCGTTCTGCAAGAATCTCCTTTAACCGTTTAAGGAACTTATCAAACGGTTGGGCGTAAATAAACTCAAGAGGATGCGCAAGCATCCCCAATGAATCACTCGCTGCAATCCCCATGCGCTTATCACCATGATCTATCCCCAATAAATTCATTTACAGGTTCTTCATTACTTTTTCGGCCGCCTCAATAGTGAGATCAATATCAGCCGGAGTATGGGCCGCTGATAGAAAGGCCGCCTCGAAAGCAGACGGAGCCAAATACACACCCTCAGCAAGCATCCCATGGAAATACTTTTTGAACCGCTCACGATCGGCTTTCATGGCATCAGCTAGATTATGTACGGGCTGATCGGTGAAAAAGAGGCAACTCATCGAACCCGCACGCTGAGTAACCAAGGGCAAACCCGATTTTTCTGCAGCCGCATTCAGCCCTTCCTCCAATCGAGCGCCCATTGTCTCAAGCAGCGCATGTACTTCACCCGATCTCAATTCCTCCAGTGCCGCTATGCCTGCAGCCATGGCAAGCGGGTTACCGCTCAGGGTGCCAGCCTGATACACAGGTCCGTCAGGAGCCAATACATCCATAATCTCTGCACGACCTCCAAAGGCACCCACTGGCAACCCTCCTCCAATAATTTTACCAAAGCAACTTAAGTCAGGTTTAATCCCGAATTTCCCTTGAGCTCCAGCAAGGCTCACTCGAAAGCCAGTCATCACTTCATCAAAAATTAATAGACTGCCATTAGCTGCAGTAATTTCACGTAGAAATTCCAGATACCCAGCTTTAGGCAAATACACACCAGCATTGCCCGGCACCGGCTCTAGAATAATTCCCGCCACCTGATCTTTGTTCGCAGCAAAGGCTTGCTCCACCGCGTCAGGATCGTTGAAGGGCAAAACAACCGTGTGTGCTGTGAACTCAGACGGCACACCACCACTATCAGGATTTCCACAAGTGAGTGCACCTGAGCCAGCCTTAACCAAAAGTGAATCGGCATGGCCATGATAACATCCATCAAACTTGATAATTTTCGGTCGATCAGTAAATCCGCGTGCCACGCGGATCGCACTCATGCAGGCTTCAGTCCCCGAATTCACCATGCGCACTTTTTCAACACTTGGCACGCATTCCTTTACCAGTTGCGCCATACGAATCTCCGGTTCACTAGGAATACCAAAACTGGCTCCTTGATCGGCTGCATTTTTAACCGCCTCAATAATCACTTTAGGAGCATGGCCCAAAATTGCCGGCCCCCATGTGCCCACATAATCGATATACTTTTTCCCGTCCACATCCCATACATGTGCCCCTTGTGCACGCTCTGCAAAGAACGGCTGGCCACCGACTCCGCGAAAGGCGCGTACTGGAGAATTCACCCCGCCTGGAATATGCTTCAATGCTTGCTCAAACAGCTCCTCGGACTTGTTTCCCATATTTAATTTACCCCTTATACCTTTGTGCCACAGGAATACGGCGCCCCACCCCGAAGGCCTTGCTGGTTACCTTTAATCCCGGGGCAGCCTGTCTACGCTTGTATTCGTTAAGATCGATGAGACGGGCAATTCGACCTACAGTTTGCTCATCAAAACCTGCGGCCACGATTTGATCAACTGATTGGCTTTCGACAACGTATTTTTCAAGAATTGCATCTAATATTTCATAGGGCGGCAGTGAATCTTCATCCTTCTGATCCGGTCTTAACTCCGCTGAAGGAGGCTTATCAATGGTGGAGTAAGGAATCACTTCTCTATCCCGATTGATCCAATTGGCCAGATCATAAACCTTCGTTTTAGGCACATCACTAATAACGGCCAAACCTCCACACATATCTCCATACAAAGTACAATAACCCACGGCCAACTCACTCTTGTTTCCAGTGGTGAGCACGAGCGACCCGAATTTATTCGAAGCAGCCATCATAATCAGGCCACGTAAGCGTGCCTGCATATTCTCCTCAGTAACATCCTCATCCTTACCTTCAAAGATTGGCTCAAGAGATCCCTTCATCATCTCAAAACCTTCCTTAATGGAGATCACATCATATTGAATCCCAAGATTATTCGCCAACGCCTTGGAATCATCCAAGCTACCTTGAGAAGAATACTGTGAGGGCATCGAGATTGCCCGTACGTTTTCTGAACCCAATGCATCGGCCGCAATGGCCGCGGTAACCGCCGAATCAATCCCGCCTGAAAGCCCAATGACCGTACTCTTGAAACCGCACTTGCCCAGATAATCGCGCACTCCCAATACCAGTGCATCATAAAGTAAAGCAATCGGCTGAGATTCAGACATCTCCTTCGGCTCTTTTTCCAAATCAACAACCACTAGATCCTCTGAAAAATGAGCACCTGCCTCAAGAACCTTGCCTTCAGTGTTTAGCACCAAGCTACCCCCATCAAAAACTAGCTCATCATTCCCTCCCACCGCATTACAGTAGATGACCGGTCGATTGATCTTGGCTGCGAGACTGGACAGCATCTCACGACGCATCCCTTCCTTACCGAGACTCCATGGCGAAGCGGATATATTAATAATCATTTCGGCCCCCTGCTCCACCAGTTCATCCACCGGGTTACCTTCATAACGGCGATCCTTCCAAAAGGCCTCGTCATTCCACACGTCCTCGCAAATTGTCAGGCCCAATTTCCGCCCGTTATGTTCCACAGGAGTATTTTCGGTAGCCGGCTCAAAATAACGGTCTTCATCAAAGACATCATAGGTTGGCAACAGGGTCTTGGTCCGTGTAGCCACGATCTTACCCTGATGCAAAAGGGACACCGCATTGGTTGCCCGCCGTCCGGTATGATTTTCACTTAGGCCTACATGGCCCACCACCAAGCCCACTTCACCGACTGCCTTAGCCAAATCTTGCAATGCGATAAGATTACCCTCAATGAACCCACTTTTAAGCAGCAAATCGCGTGGCGGATAACCGGTTAAAGACAGCTCCGGTGCCACCACAAGCTCAACTCCGTCTGCACCTCCTTGAAGATAAGCTTTTTCAATCAGGCTCCGGTTACCCTCAAAGTCACCCACGGTGGTATTGATTTGCGCCAGAGCAATTTTCATCGCCGATTAGGAAAATATGTTTTTGGCAAGGACCCCTTCTCAGTCATGACCACCGCTCCAGGCCCAACACCTTTACGCTTAAACCAGCCTTGAGGCACTTCCAGTGCGTACTGGATATTTTGGCTGACTGAAAAAACACTATTAGTATTTAAAGGCTCCATATCATGAACCTCAAGAATCCGGCCAGCCGGATCGATATAGGCAATAGACAAGGGTACCGTTACGTTTTTCATCCAATACCCCCGTTCGCGTACATCTGGATGGATAAAAAGCATACCTTGAGTATCAGCCATCTTCTTGCGGAACATCATGCCAGTCTGAATTTGCTTTTCGGTGCGGGCCTGTTCCACCTGTAATTCTACTGTACCCACAAACATCTTGAGAGTGGGCAATTTCGGCTGCACCTCGGTCGGTTCCCAAGTCTTTGAGGTAGAGCTGCCGGCAGTTGAGGGAGGCACAGGAAGTGTTGGCGTAGGATCAGGAGGTGAAACCTCCGGCTCCTTACAGCCGGCTAAGGCCACCACAATGATGCATAAAAAGCGCACGCAAGGCAGCATGCGCGAGAGTGAGGTCAATGGCAAGCGACTGAAAAATAGAGCAGACAAATATTGAAAGGGTATTGTCAAAAGGAGGGGTTTTGTGGATAGTCAGCGCCCTGTTAGAATTTAAGGGCGAATGGCGCAGCGGCTAGCGCAGCGGCTTTACACGCCGTTGGTCGGGGGTTCGAATCCCTCTTCGCCCACCATTTT
>CAJWKQ010000159.1 GCA_913041895.1 uncultured Verrucomicrobiales bacterium | reverse complement strand
CCATCTGGCCTAACCACTCGCAGGGCATGACCTCCACGCTCAAGCACATAAACATTACCCTTTGAATCAGGAGCAACCGCTCGAGGGTCAAATAGCGGAGCTTCTGCAGCCTTCACTCCATCTTGGGGTACGCCCTTCTTACCATTACCTGCAATAGTAAATACCTTGTTAGCCTTCAAATCTGCCACGCGAATGCGACGATTCTGGATGTCAGCAATGTATATTTTATCATTTGAAGCATTCATAGTGATACACATGACATAACTGAACTTTGCTTTTTTCAGTGGCCCATTATCCCCACTAAAACCCCGCTTACCTCTTCCAACAACTGTACGAATTAACCCATTCCATTTATCAATCCTTCGTATGCAATAGTTCCATGAATCAGAAATGTATATTTCACCATTTGGGGTTACGACTACATTGTGCATTCCATTAAAAGTGGCCTTCTTTGCAGGCCCGCCATCTCCCTCATATCCCTTTGTTCCGTCTCCGGCAATGGTACGGAGTTTATTATTAGTCGCCAACATATGAACTCGTCCCCCCTTTAACTCTACAATGTACATGTTACCCTTACCGTCAAAATCCACTCCAAAGGGATGACTCAAGGGATCAGGTTGAACGGTCACCGGCATACCTTCACCGGGATTCCAGCTACCATAAATTAGCGATACTTTGGGCTCAACTGCGTACCCACACACCGCACAAATCAAAAATAAAACCAACTTCTTCACGTCCACAGCTTCCCAAGCCCTCTTGCTTTTGGCAATCGGCGATTGTACCGAGAGGGCGACATGGCTATCGTCCCGTCCATGAGTTTATCCGGAAAACACGGTCTAGTGATCGGCGGAGGTACCGGCATGGGTGAAGCGATTGCACTGGGCCTATCTAATGAAGGAGCAAAAGTAGTTGTAGCAGGCAGACGGAAGGAGAAGCTGGAATCTGTTGCTGCAAAATCCAAAGACATTCTTACCCACACCGTGGATGTAGGGGAGCGATCCAGTGTGAAGGCCCTCTTTGGGTGGGCCCATGAAACCTTCCATGGACGACTTGACCTTCTAGTAAACTGTGCCGGGGTCAATGTCCCCAAGCGCTCGATGAGCGAACTTTCCCCTGAGGACTGGGACAAAGTAATGAATATCAATGCGACAGGTGCCTTCAACTGTATGCATTACGGACTGCAATTAATGCGCCCGCACAAAAATGGATTAATCATCAACATTTCCTCTACTAGCGGCAAACGTGCTGCTCCTCTAGGAGGTGTATCCTATAACGCCAGTAAATTCGCAATGGACGCACTTGGCACCAGCGCCAGTGAAGATGAACGGGAAAACGGCATACGTGTAACCACGATTTTCCCCGGCGAAGTCGATACCCCCATATTGGATGACAGGCCTGCTCCACCCAGCGCAGAACACCGCGCCAAAATATTAAAACCCAAAGATATAGCAGATATAACAATTGCTATAGCCAAACTCCCTCCATTGGCACACGTACCCGAACTGATCATCAAGCCTATTGGCCAGTCATTTATATAGGACAGTCATTGAACTGAGAAATAATCAGTGCCAATTACTGACAGTGCTTTACAAAGCACCTCGACCAGTAGACCTTTTCTGCCATGAAGCCATTCGCCCTCATTTTGTTTTCCATCTGTATTTTCACTTTTGCTGTAAAAGCAGAACCTCCAAAAGGATTTACCAAACTATTCAACGGAAAAAATCTAGATGGCTGGAAAGCCAAACCAAATGGGTGGGCTGTTGAAGAAGGCGTTCTGACACGCAAACCTAAGAGTGGATACATATGGACAGAGAAAGCATACGGCGACTTTGTCTTGGATGTTGAAGTAAAAGTGTCAAAACGTTGTAATAGCGGCATCTTTTTCCGGACTGACCCGAAAAACGCCGTACAGGGTGGCTTTGAAATTCAGGTAATGGATACCACAGGTAAAAAGAAGCTCGGCAAGCACGACAACGGCGCGTTTTATGACGCACTTGCCCCCAGCACCAACCCAGCCAAACCTGTAGGAGAGTGGAACCGGTTTATAGTCACCTGCAAAGGCCCACATGTCACAGTCAGCATCAATGGCACCGAGGTGGTGAAAGCCAATTTGGATAAATGGACTACCGGCAACAAAAACCCTGACGGTTCACGTAACAAATTCAAAACGGCACTCAAGGACTTACCCCGAAAGGGCCACATTGGATTCCAAGACCACGGCCAAGACGTTTGGTACCGCAACATTTATCTAAAAAATTTAAACTAAAGCTGCCTCTCCCGAAAAAGACTGACTTTTTGAAGGTCTTCCTGTATTGAACTTTCTTAGCGCGCCTTAAGGGCGCGCCTTCTTTTATGCGTTCCATTGGGGAAATTAACAACGAAGAACAGGCTAAACGATTTGGCGACTATCTCTTGGCCAACAACATCCCCTGCGATATAGAGGATGAGGAGGATGGAATATGGTCTATATGGGTCCATGATGATGACCAAATTGAGAAAGCGGAGACTGAATTAGCAAAATTTAACCAAGACCCCAAAGACTCCCGTTACAAAAAGGCCGAAGCCAAAGCAGAGAAAATACGTCTTGATAATGAGAAAGCAGATAAAGAAGCGGCTAAAAGACAAGTGGAGGTTCGAACACAAACATGGAATTCCTCAGAATCAACCCCACACCTCACCTACGCCTTAATAGCTGCGTGTGTAGGCGTATTCATCGCACTACAAACTGATATGGGCAACAGTCTCAAACAAACACTTTCAATAAGCTCATATGAAATCGATGGAAATAGTGTAAAATGGCCCGGGCTAGCTGATATCAGACAAGGCGAGTGGTGGCGACTTGTAACCCCTATTATTATACACCTCGGTTGGCTTCACATTATTTTTAATATGATGTGGCTGCATCAGCTCGGAAAGATGTTTGAGTATACACATGGAGCCCTAAAACTAATTGTGTTCATAATAGTTACAGGAGTTCTCAGTAATCTTTTTCAATATGCAGACTTCGCAAGTAGCTTATTCGGCAGAGGTCCTACATTTGGAGGAATGTCTGGAGTAGTATATGCCTTAGCAGGCTATTGCTGGATCCGCGGGCGGTTAGTTCCTTTCTCCGACATTGAGCTGCCGCCAGAAACCATGAAGTTTCTCATGATTTGGTTTGCTATTTGCTTCCTTCCTTTCCTGCCAATTGCAAACGGAGGGCATACTGGAGGTCTTCTGGCAGGGCTCACAATTGGATGGATATCCGCTCAGATAACTCTAAGAGAATAGCAACCTAATCGAAGGCGTACCGTTTTCCACTGACTTCCACATTCGGCGGCCGTTTTGTTTTCTCAAACCAATCGTAGCCAACCTTCAAATTCTGCCACTCTTTAATCCATTTAGATTTTTGATGTTTCCTCATATTTGCTTCAGTCATTCGGAAGGGAAAACAATGCACCCTGAAAAACCGTTGCCCATTCATTAAGGCCGCATCACAAAGCGAATAGATCTCCTCAATACGAGTATCAGTCATGGCGTAACAACCAATGCTAACGCAATTGCCATGCACCATTAGGGCACTCCCAGTACGACCATGAGCTCGGTCATATGTGTTCGGGTAACCCAGATTAAAAGATAAATGAAACCGACTATAGGGATTCATGCGGGTGCGCGGCACAAAATAAAACCCTTCCGGAGCCTGCCCGTCTCCTTCCTTCAGCTTGGGGCCAAGGGCACCTGAGAATTTGCAAATAGGCCAGGTCTTGAAGTGCCTGAACACTTTTCCATCATCAATCCACAATTCGAGCTGTTTCTCTTCCTTGAAGATACGGATAAAAACCGGAGCCCCCCAGCGAAGACCTTTTGCTCGCAGGGCAGCCTCAAGCGGCGGTCGAACACGTTTTGCCACTGCCTCGGAACGATCTGAACGTGGCGCATTTCTCCACGCAAACAATACCGATACCCCTACAATAAATACACCAATGGCCAGCATGAACTGAAACCGATTGAACCTCCTATACACAAAAAAATAGTAGAAACATTAAGGTGCGCGAACCAGAGAAGGTTATCGACAAGGACGAAACGGCCAGTGCGTTTTATCGGGCTGAGGAAACCGTTTCGTCCTTCAGCTTTTCGCCTTTCCCGCGCAAATGCCGACTCAAAAACAAGCGCACCTGATTCTCTCCTACAACCCGCGGAGCGTTATGTCCCCCACCTTTAACAGTGATCAGTGTAGATTCAACGCCAGCCTTCATTAATGCCGCGTGATAAATCTGTGATTGATGGAATGGCACCAAAGGATCAGCCGTACCGTGCACGTGTAGATGCGGAGCATCGTCCCCCGAAACATGCCTCAACGGTGAAGCCTGCCTTGTTTTCTCCTTTGCCTCCTGAATCGGTGCCCCAACCAGCAGGCTTTCCGGGGAATCGGGTGCATTATGCTTCATTTTACCGGGATGATCGTCCATTTGAAGCAGTGCACTGGGACCATAATAGTTAACCACGGCACTCACGCGACTGGATTGACCAGGAAACTTGCCCAATTTGCCTTCCAATTCCTTCACTCCTCCAGTTGAACCCAGCATGGAAACCAAATGACCACCCGCAGAAGAACCCCAGACAGCAATCTTCTCAGGATTCATTCCATGTTTTTTCGCATTAGCCCGCAGCCAGCGAATGGCCGCCTTGCAGTCGTGAATTTGTGCCGGCCAAATTGCCTCGTCTGTGAGCCGATAGCCGATACTCACCCCCACGTAACGTCCGGTTTGAACCAGACCCGAAACCCGATTTAACCCACTACTCTTGTTGCCATTACGCCAGCCGCCACCATGTATGAATGCAATTACCGGCAACGGTTCCTTGCCTGCACGCTTGGCCGGTAATATCAAATCGAGCATTTGTCTCGGATTTTTAGTTCCTGCGTAGGGAATATCGCGTAGCACCGTCACCCCCTTGGGCTGGCGAGGCTGAGCCTTGCGTGGACGTTTCAAGAAATGTGTGTGTTCCTCCAATGTAATCACTCCATCCTTATTAGTATCGACCCGACCAAAATTGCGCCGTGCATTTTGAGGTAATTCAGCCGGTAATAATTTGCCGTCCTTGTTTTTATCCCACTGCTTAAAAAGTGACTCCGGTGATCGCTGTTGGGCATTAACCCACGGCAGAAATGCCACCCATAAAGTGAGATAAATAATTTTCTTCATTTCGAATTCTTCTTTTTAGCCACTGCACCTTTCAACCACCCGAGGGACACAAGAAATTTGTCCATCTTTTGAATTGTATCGGGGTAATGATCACCCTTTTTACCCTTGTTGAAAAAACCGTGGGTTGCATCCTTATATAGGTGCAGTTTACTCTGGCTTCCAACCGCTTTCATGCGGCGATCATATTCCTGGCCAGTATCAACTGGGATGAGTTTATCCTTGGTGCCGAGAAAAACAATTGTGGGAGGAGCTCCCTTGGAAATATTGTGCATCGGGGAAATCTCCTTCCATCGCGCCTTAACCCGGTCGTGCCCAAAACCTTTTGAACTGTTATCATAAACCGGATTAAAGAGGACCAGCGCATCAGGCTTGCTGCTAATTTTCAGATTCTCGCCCTTCTCCTCCAATCCCGGGCAATTGCCTGTGGCTGCGGCCACATGACCTCCCGCTGAGCCGCCACCGGCGGCAACGCGCTTAGCATCCACGCCGAGTTGGTCTGCGTTCTCCCGCACCCAACGAATGGCTGATTTGCCGTCTTTGACACACTCAAAAGGCGTTGTCTTGTTACGGCTTTTAACACGGTATTCAGCGGTGATCGCAACCATTCCCTGTCTTGCCAAATGATTACAGTGCGGCTCGAATTGTTTGGGCGTTCCTCCATTCCAGCCACCACCAAAGAAAAACACAATCGCAGGCCTCTGATCCGAGCCCTTGTGGCCTTTGGGATTATACACGTGCAGGAACAGTTTCGTGTCACCCACCTGCTTGTATTGATGTATCTTCGCCCCTTCAAGCTTCACCACCTGTGCAGAAGCCACAAAAGGAAGCGTACACAGAATAGATATAATTTGTTTCATTTTAATCCTATTTAAAAAACGGGAAGAGTTCCTTTAGTTCGGCCTGACTCGGGCGGCGACCATATTCACATATCTCAAAGGCCTCAGCTGTTTTCACCGCCTTACCTTGTTCAGGCCCATACCATTTGATAAGTGAGTCACGAAAACGGTCAGCGATACTCCCATTTCGCCCCGTCCAGCGGGCTTTTAGTATTTCCAATCGTGCCACAGGGTCATTGGCCTTGCGCTGGATAAGCGTGATGGCCGAACCATTGGCGCCACCCTCGTAGACCTGTGATTCCAGAGCATCCAGTGCTTTCACTTTTTTATCGAAGACATCATCGATGGAGATTGCGATATCCGCCTGAAAGGGATACGGACGCGTGAATCGGTCGGGAAAATACATGAACACAGGATTGCGCTTGGTCGGCGGCGTGTCGGGCACATAAAAAGGCACACCGGACATGAACGCCGCATCACGGATGAGCAGCCCGGCGTTTCGATGATCGGGGTGATAGTCGTGCGGTCGATGCGTGAAGACGAGGTCAGCCTGCCATGCGCGAATGAGCCGCGCGATAATCTTGCGATTCTCCAAAGTAGGCATAATTTCCCCGTCATGGATATCCAATACCAGCGATTCCACCCCCATGCGTCTCGCCGCCTCCTTGGATTCGGCGGTGCGTCGTTTGGCCAACGGCCCACCGGCCATCTTCCAGTGACCAATGTCACCATTGGTCACCGAGACCAGCTTCACCTTATGGCCCAACTGCGCCCATTTAATGGCACAACCCCCAATCTGGAACTCCGCATCATCAGGGTGAGCTCCAAAAGCGATAACACGCAGCACCCGCTTGGGTACGGCAGCCTGCCCGCAGACATCGAGTAACAAGAGGCTAGTGAGAGTCAAAACAATGTATTTCATTTCTTCTTATTTTTTTTCTTTTTGGATTCCGGCCACGGGATAACGTTGGCGCGCGTGGCATAGGTCTGCCACATGGCTTGAAGTTTCGAAGTGCGTTCGGGATACTTTTTCGAAAGATCATTCATCTCGACCCGATCGACGTTCAAATCATAGAGCTCCCACCTTCCTTGGCGACCTTTGGCGACCAGCTTCCAATTGCCCACCCGAACCGCACGATTGCCTTCGTGCTCCCAATAGATGGCTTCACGATCAAGCGATTTACCCGCAAAGACCGGCACCAGACTTCGGCCCTCCATCGGCTTGATGGATTTTTCTCCCGTCTTCTTAGGGTACGTCGCTCCCGACACATCAATACAGGTCGCCATTAGATCGATCAGATGACTAGGCTCTCTGCGAAGCTTGTTTTTTGCCGCGATACCATCAGGCCAATGCACGATGAGAGGTGTAGAAACCCCTCCCTCATGTACCCAATGTTTGTA
>CAJWKQ010000158.1 GCA_913041895.1 uncultured Verrucomicrobiales bacterium | reverse complement strand
AAAAACTATCGCTATCCTCACCTGCATTATCGGGAAGCTTTATGTCGAGCATGTCGGCAAAAGTAGCCAATAAATCTGTTTGGCAAACTGGACCATCCCAACGAGAACCCGCTTTGACTTTATCGGGCCAACAAATAAGGAATGGCACTCGATGGCCACCTTCGTAAATGGACCGCTTTCCTTCACGATAAATACCGTTACTATGGTGACCGTATAATTCAACGCGTTTACTCCATGTTCTCTCCGGACCATTATCACTGGTAAAAATCACCATGGTGTTTTTAGCGAGCTCTTTCTCATCCAACCATTTTAAAATGCGCCCAATATGCCAGTCGGTTTCAATCATGAATTCACCGTAAGCGCCGGCCTTGCCTTGCCCCCGAAATTTTGAAAGCGGAATCACCGGCTTATGTGGGGAGGTATAGGGTAGATAAAGAAAGAAAGGCTTACCTTTGGTTGCAGCAGCCGCACGCCTTTCCAACCATTTGAGGGACTGAGAGGTAAATCGATCCAAACACTCAATGTCTATAAAGTCTTCTGCCACCTCCAAACCTTTCCCGTTAAGGCTCATTTTTCGCCGACCTGATTCTTCGGGATCCGGCGCTTCTTTTTGAGTCTTCTGGTATGGCGGCATGATCCGATAATCATCTATCGCAATCTTGCTGGGTTTTTTCGAGGTGAACAATGTGGGCGGCACTTTGGCATAACGTCCTTCAAACCAGGAAAGGACCCCGTAGTTCATAGATGCAGGAATACCCCAGAAATAATCAAACCCCTTATCCAATGGCATATCTTTAACGGGCTGCGCCCAATCCCGGTTGTTTTTTGTTCCGGGAAAATTCATGCCCAGATGCCATTTGCCGACCATAGCCGTACTATAACCATTATCGCGCAGCATGGACGCCAAAGTCATACGCCCATCGGCAATAAGACAGGCACCCTCTGCTCCCATTACTCCACGCTTCAGGGTTGTTCTCCAAGCGTAACGGCCAGTAAGTAATCCGTACCTCGACGGAGTACAAACGGTATCGGAGGAATGTCCGTCAGTAAAAGTCATGCCCTCTATGGCAATTCGATCAATATTCGGCGTCTTGAATTTGGATTCTGGATTCAGGCAAGAGGCATCGCCATAACCCATATCATCAACATAAATAAGAATAATGTTCGGTTTGTCTGCAAAGGCGCAAACCACAAAACAAAATAAGGCAAAAAGATAACGCATGATTATTTAAGATGCTGATTTAAAAAATTATCCACTCGGTTCATGGTAATGGAGAACCATGGCGTCCAGTTCCATTCACCATGAATCCCTCCCTTTAGCACCAAGGTTTCATTGGGAATTTTCATTTTATTCAATTTGCCCAATATTGCCTGTGCCGAATTCATTGAATGCTCACCTATAATCAGCATGGGCGGAGTTTCTTTTGATATCCAGTTAGCTGGTGAAGCTCGAGCGTAAATTGACCGAACCTCATCAATGGTGCCACCAAAAAACAAACGGTAATTGGAATCAGGCTTACGAGATTGCTCCCCTGCTCTTTCACCATCGGTCTCAGTCGGCCCGGCAATTACAATGGCCGCCTGTACCGCTGAAGAACCCTTGGTCTCATTAGGGCCTTCAAGTTTGGCAAGAGGCCCAGCAGCAGCCATTAGGGCAGCCAAATGAGCCCCTGCTGAACCACCGCATACAGCAATACGATCCGGACTAGCATTGAATCGCTTGGCATTGGCGCGCATCCACCGTACCGCATCCTTGCAATCATGAATTGCTGCGGGAAATTTTTCTTCACCCGCCAGACGATATTCCACTGAAGCAGCAACATATCCACGATTAGCCAGCCAGATAGCCTTGGAATGTTCGCCTGTGCGACTCCCTTTACGCCAACCACCCCCATGTATCAGCACCACAATTGAGGCGACCTTCTTTGAGGGCTTGGGCAAAAAAAGGTCGAGCTTCAGTTCGCGGCCCCCACGCCTTACATATACAATATCAGGTTTGGCCATTACCCCCTGAGCCTTTGGAACCACCGCTCGTTTTACCTCTAATCCGGTGGATTTATAGATTTCACGCAGCTCACGAAAGTTTTGCGGCCACTTTGAGCCTTTAGGCAAAGAGGGCATGGGTTGCCCCAAACCTGTTTCCCCCAGAGACAGACCCAAGGCAATGATTAGCAGGATTCTCATTTCTTCTTCCCTTTGGAGGGATTCTCTAGCGATTCCAAACGCCTTTTAAGAAATTCAGTTGATAGCCTCCGAGCCTTTTCCCGGTCCGATGCATCATAATCCCAGAATTCCTGCAACACCTTCTCAGTTTTGGGGAAGTCACGACCGTCGTCTCCAATACTACTGCGTAGTGAAGCCAAACGGTTTTTCAAATTTGCAATCGTATCGGTGTATTTCGGATCATCATAAAGATTGGTAGATTCAAAGGGATCATTCTTCATGTTGTAGAGTTCCCATGCCGGAGGAGTTTGATTCAAACCCTGATAATCCGCCCCGTAGAAATAAATGAGTTTCCACTCCTTAGTACGAATCCCAACATGACCGGGATTATCGTGATGAGCCATATGCATCCAGTACCGGTAGTAAGCTTCATTAGGCCAGTTGGAGGGCTCAACACCCGTTTCACAAATCGACTTAAAACTACGACCCTGCATATATCCCGGTGTTTTTATCCCTGCAAAATCCAACATGGTCGGCGCAAAATCCACATTACCCACAATAGAATCCACTCGTTGACCAGCCTTAATGGTTTTAGGATAACGAATCAATAAAGGCATGCGCATGGCCTCTTCATACATCCACCGTTTATCCTGATAATCATGCTCACCCAACATGAATCCCTGATCTCCTGTGTAGATAATTACTGTATTATCCAGCTGACCGATTTTCTCTAAATAACTAAATAACCGCTTCAGGTTATCATCAACCCCCTTAACACAACGCAGGTACTTCCGCAGGTATGCATTATAAGCCAAATGCTGAATCTGCTTATCAGTTAATTTTGCGGGATCGTAATCCTTTGGATAATCTTGAGGGAAGCGTTTAGGCAAATCCACGGCATAAGATCGGCGGGGGTTTCGGTTGCCAATGGAGGTACCAATGTGAGGTATTAATTCGTCCTGATAACCGCGCGTGGCAATGGACCCAAAACTGGCAGGGTGTGACTTAATTAGATTCTCTGGTTTAGGAATATCAATGTCTGACAGATAATCGTTATAGCGATGTGCATGCTCAAAATAGTCATGAGGAGCCTTGTAATGGTGCATCAGGAAAAAGGGTTTCGAATCATCACGCTTCTCCTTAAACCACTTCAATGTCTGATCAGTAATCGCATCAGATGAATGTTGTCCGGGAAACTTAATCAGATTTTTAGGCCAAGGCTTTTCACCTTGAATGCGGAATTCGGGGTCATGGAATTTCCCTTGGCCAGGCAATACGCAGTAATAATCAAAAGCTGCAGGTTCTCTCTTTAAGTGCCACTTCCCGATCATTGCCGTTTGATAACCAGCCTTCTTCATTTCACGGGCTAAGTGCTGACGCCCCCCTTCAATTCCTCCTCTCAAATCATGAACCCCACAGGTATGGGCATATTGACCGGTGATAATAGTCGCTCGGCTGGGAGCACAAATAGCATTGGAACAAAAGGCATTCTCGAAAAGAATTCCTTCTTTGGCCAGCCGATCAATGGTCGGACTAGGATTCAGTTTGGCAAGTCTGCTCCCATAAGCCCCTATAGCCTGAGAAGTATGATCATCAGACATGATAAACAAAATGTTCGGCCGAGATTCTGCCCCGGTGAATTGAGTCATTAATGTAGCAAAAACTATTATCAGAATTTTTTTCATAATTAAGTTAAATCATTTATCAGTTCCACTGCCTGAGCAGTGAGCAGTGCGGTCTGGTCCCAATTATCAACCTCAACCATCCAACTCCCACCACAAGCAAACACATTTGATAAAGCGAGGTAATAAGACAAATTGCTGGCATTTATGCCTCCAGTGGGAATGAAACGAATGTTATGATAAGGCCCACTAAAAGCCTTTAGAGCATTAACCCCACCCAGAGTTTCAGCAGGAAAAAACTTCACAACCTCGATATTGTGCTCCAGCGCCATCTCCAGGTCCGTTGGAGTGGCTACGCCGGGGAAGATTGGAACATCATTTTCTAAACACCACACTACGGTGCGCGGGTTAAATCCGGGGGTAACGATAAAATGTGCTCCTGCTTCAACAGCCTCTTGTGCCTGTTCAGCACTATGAACCGTCCCGGCGCCCAAAAGGAATTCATCCCGATGATGTAACCGTCGAATAACATCCATCGCCCTATCGGTCCTGAGAGTGATTTCAGCAACCGGCAAACCTCCTGCGCAAAGTGCATCAACCAGTGGCTCAGCATCATCAGGTTCATCTAATGAAACAATAGGGATCAGTTTCAAGGATTGCAGAAGATCAATCATTCAGTGATATTATAAAATCTGCGAGCAGTTCCCTCAAATATCTCGAAAGTCTCATCCTCACTCATAGATCCGAGAACTTCCTTTAATGCCCCGTGCACCTGTTCATAAGTGCCGGCCAATTCACAAACCGGCCAGTCGCTACCGTACATACACCGCTTCGGCCCGAAATGTTCCAACGCCGCCTCAACGTAAGGCTTTAAGTCAGCAGGCTTCCAGTCGGTCCAATCCGCTTCGGTTATCATGCCTGAAAGTTTACAGAAAATATTTTCGTGCTTGGCAGCGGCCTTTAACTGGGGTAGCCAATCATCAATCGATTGATCCTTGATGCGCGGTTTAGCCAAATGATCAATCACCATGGGTAATTCGGGCAGCTCTTGACCCAGTTGATCGGCGTGTTTCAAATGCTGCACGTAAAACAGCAGGTCAAATGGTACGCGATGTTTCTCCAGCACCTTTAGCCCACGCAATATTTCCGGCCGGATGATAAAATCATTATCTGGCTCATCTTGTGTGATATGTCGAATACCGACGAACTTCGGATGATCCTTGAACTCCGACAGGTTTTCCTCGCAAGACTCGCTGGCCAAATCCACCCATCCAACAACACCCACCAGCCATTCGTGCTCTTCGGCCATGCCCAAGACCCATCGGTTTTCTTCGATATCGTGTTGAGTTTGGACAAAAATACTCTTCCTGATACCGACTGCATCCAAGTGAGGCTTAAGATCAATGGGCAAAAAATCACGGTGGATTGCTGAAAGATCCGGATTATCCAACCATCCATAATCAAAAGGTTTTTCCAACTGCCAGAAATGTTGATGAGCATCAATCATGATATTACGAGGACGGGGACAAACTACATAATCCCGAGTAGAATAGCTTGCTTTTTTAATCACAATTTTATTAATAGTCGGCCGTGCCTGCTGAGAGCCCCGAGTCTATCCAGAAGAGTTTTCTCTCACAAATCGGACCAGGTGAGCCGATACGGAAGCTTTTCGAACACCTGCCCGGAGTGTTTTTTTTCGCAAAGGATTTGGACAGCCGAATAATGTGCGCCAGTCACGCCACTTCAGAGCGACTTGGGTGTCAAAATGAAATGGAAGTAGTTGGGAAGAATGATTCAGATTTCTACCCCAAGGAACTGGCTGCTAAATTTCTGATGGACGATCGGCAAGTGCTTAACACAGGGCAAGCTCTGATCGACAAAGTGGAAATTGGATACAACAAACAGCGAATGCTTGATTGGATTATTACCAGCAAATTCCCATTACGTGATGCCTCTGGAAAAATTATAGGATTGATGGGTATGTTCCGCAGCTATGAAGGCTCCCGTAAACTTTTACTTCCTTATTCCCAAATTAGTTCGGTAGTAGAATATATTCGCTCACACCATCGCGATCACATCAGTGTAACCGATCTGGCTAAAAGAGCAAAACTAAGCCCGCGTCAGCTAAACCGAAAATTCAATGATGCCTTCGGAATGAGCGCTCAGGATTTCTTAACCAAGACTCGCATCCAAACCGCCAGTGACGCTCTCCTTAACACCGCCTCGAGTATTGCCGAAATCGCCGAGCAATTCGGTTTCTGTGATCAGAGCGCCTTCACTCAGGCATTCAGAAAACACACTGGTATCACGCCCTTAAAATTCAGGAAACGATACGCTACCTAATTTCTGGAGGGCCCGTACAGGTGTTTGCCTTTTCGGGCCGCCTCAATGGATTTGTGGGTATCAACCGCAACACCTGGATCCCCCTGCTCTTTCATCCACCGGTCCAGTTCTGCGCTTAGCAGTCGAAGCCGAGCCTTATGCTTCGATACATTTATGAGGTTATTGAGTTCATACGGGTCGGCAACCGAATTATACAACTCCTCTGGAGGGCGGCTCATATACCGCTTAACTAACTGGTACGTATGCGGGTTAATCCACGCCTCTCTTACCCAAGTTGACCAATAAGGGTTATTAAGAACAGCATCTCCTTTCATCCCCATGAGGTGCTTTTCAATGTACAACTCGTCAGGACGCAGGTTGCGAATGTAGTGAAAGGTACCATCACTGACGCTACGTATGGGATACTCGGGGCCTTCAGGAATATTATTGTGAATACCATACACAAACTCCCGATGAGTGTCGGCTTTACCCGTAAGAACAGGCAGAAAACTCGTGCCGTCATATCGGTGTTTTTTGGGATTACCTCCCGCCGCAGTAATTAGAGTCGGCAAGATATCTGCATACTGAACCAAAGCCTCTGTCCGTTTACCCGCTATTGTTCGTCCCGGCCAATGCGCCACCAGTGCGGTATGCAATCCTGTATTCCAGTTGGTCCATTTGCATCCGGGAAACTGTGAGCCTTGTTCGGATGTAAAGAGCACCAATGTATCCTCAGCCTGCCCGCTTTTTTCCAGCACACCCAAAATCTCACCTACCTGTCCATCCATATAGGTAATCTCAGCTAGGTACTTGGAATAATCCTCACGGGTACGCGGTGTATCGGCAATATTCGGGGGCAATTTCAATTTCTTGGGTGGATATTTTGAAGCGTCCCCCATCACCCATGGTACATGGGGTTCCACCAGTGCTACCACAAGACAAAATGGTTTATCGCTCTTTGCCATGAACTCAGTAATGCCCTTTAATTCATGCGCTCGAGTAGGGTTACGAACGCAACTTTGATCAAAACCTTCCACCTTGATAAAGGGATATACCGATCGGGGTTTCACGTGTACTTTACCGGCCAAACCAACCCGATATCCAAGTGCGCCAAGGTGATGGGGCATACTCTTTACCTCTGGACGACTTGCAGAATGGTTCCATGCACAACCGTTTCGCATTGCGTACTGGGCGGTAAAGAGTTCCGAGCGACAGGGCTGACACATAGCCTCTCCAAGATAAGCACGATTGAAAGTCAGCCCACGCGCAGCCAAGGCATCAATATTCGGAGTCTTGGCATTCTGACCACCATATAAGGGAAGATCATT
>CAJWKQ010000157.1 GCA_913041895.1 uncultured Verrucomicrobiales bacterium | reverse complement strand
CCGTGGTCTACTGAGGTGCGCACGATAGGCAAGCCCAGGGTAGTGTTAACTGCTTCATCAAAGCAAAGAGCTTTAAGTGGAATATGGCCCTGATCGTGATACATGCATACAAATAAATCAGTTTCCTTTCTTTTGTTTGGTAGAAAGGCAGTGTCAGGTGGAATAGGTCCTTCGACATCGAATCCTTTTGCGCGTGCGGCATTGATCGCCGGAATAATGACCGCTTCTTCTTCGGCCCCAAAAAGGCCGTGCTCTCCCGCGTGAGGGTTGAGACCCAGTACTCCAATCTTTGGTTTACCACCACGTAGCCGCTTCATGGCTTGGGCCCCTAGTTCGAGGGTCTCTAGAATACGGCTAGTGGTCAGTAGTGAAGGAACTTCACTGTAGGCTACATGAGTTGTGGCAAACACACACCTTACTTCGCTGGAGTATTGTAACATACAGGAGTGTTGGCTATGGGTTAAATCAGTGAAAATTTCGGTATGCCCCGGATAAGAAATCCCTGCTGCGTGTAATGCTTCCTTATTAATTGGGGCAGTGGTTACTGCAGCAACTTGTCCCGAGAGAGCGGCATTAATGGCGTCTTCCACATAGGTATAACTGGCGCGGCCTGTTGCTGCATTAATTATGCCTATTTCAAAAGCAGTGGGAGTAATGGCTCCAATATCTAATATACACGGTCTATTCGCTTCGCCGAGCCCACCGGTATATCTACTTGGTTCCGTCATGCTGCACTGTTTTGCTGTTTCGACCAATACATCATGATCTCCGAAAATAACGGGAGTGCATAATTCAGCAAGTTCACCGTTTTGAAGTAAATGCAAGCAGACTTCAGGACCGACTCCAGCAGGATCGCCCATGGTCACCGCTATCTTTGGCAGGCTCATTTGCGGTTTGGTTTCCAGATGGGGGAGATCATCTATCTTATTTCCCCTCATATTCAGGCATGGTTTTTCGGAGTCGGTCCCATTCTTTTCTCATTTTCCAAAAGGTTTCCGATTCATTTTTCGATAGATCACTCTCTTCGGAAAGATCTTGGGCCAGGTTGTATAATTCCCATTTGCCCCGGGTTCTAAGCAGTTTCCAGTCGCCCTGTCTGAGAGCTGCATTGTTTCGGTAACTCCAGAACAATTGTTCGTGCGGAACTGAGGTGTTTGTTTTATCGAGAAACGGGATAAGGTTTACCCCATCAGTGCGTTCAGGACTCAATGGTTTACTTGCAAGAGCAGCGGCAGTTGCATGAATATCCAATGATATGACGGGTTTCCTATAAACTTGTCCTGCTGGTATTGTTCCTTTCCATTGGGCCAAAAAGGGAACCCGTATACCACCTTCATACATTTGGCCTTTGCCTCCTCTCAAGGGACTGTTACTGGAGGTTAATTCCTTGGTTGGACCACCATTGTCACTGAGGAAAAATATTAAGGTATTTTCTTCGAGGCCAACCCTTCGGATTTTTTCCAGAACAGCGCCAACACTATCATCGAGGTTTGTCAACATAGCCGCAAAAATACGACGGTGAATATCCTTTATATGAGACATCTTTTTCATGTATGCATCCGCACCCTGAAGCGGACTGTGAACCGCATTGTAAGAAAGTAATAAAAAGAATGGCCGCTTCTTTTCCCGTTCAATGAACTTGATGGCTTCATCGGTAAATGCATCAGTCAGGTAGCGTGTTTCTTTAATGACCTTATCGTTGCGCATCATGGGGTTATTCAAATCGTACCGTGGTTCATTGCCGAGAATATCGTGATAGATAATTTTTCGATCCGGTGAGTACCAGCGATGATTCTTTGCACCTTCGGGCAATGGTTTTTTTCGTAGCAACGTGGTAACCCCATCGTATGGTGGTCGAACAAAAAAACGTCCCTCATGGGCGAAACCAAAGAAGTAATCAAAACCATGATGTGTAGGGTTAAAATCCTCGCGTGAACCCAGATGCCATTTGCCAATGAGGCCAGTACGATAACTAGCAGTTTTAAGGTGTTCTGCTAGTGTTATTTCAGATGCCGGAATCCCCAGACTTGAGCCTGGAATTGTATGCGGCATGACATTGGTATGATAACCAAACCGTGCCTGGAATCGGCCACTCATCAAGCCTGCTCTTGAAGGTGAGCAAACAGGCGCCGTCACGTAACCGTCTGTAAATCGAACCCCGTTTTTAGCAATTGAATCGATATGCGGGGTGGGTATCTCCGGGTTGCCCTGGCATCCTAGTTCACCATAGCCCAAATCATCGGCCAACAGCAGAACAATATTGGGTAGCCGTTCGGCCGCATTCAAAGTCACAGCAAAGAACAACAAGAGAAAACGCATGCGTATACCATAACCAATGAGGTTTAGTGAGCACAGTTAAAACCAGCTTGCGAATGACAAATTTAGCGAACATGCTCTGCAGCGATATGCGGTTTATTCCTTCGATTTTTGTTTGGTTATGCACTTACTTGGGAATCATGGCTGCGCCTTTTTCCATTGTAACTTTTAGTGCTGATGTGACTGTGCCGATCGGACACGGAATGATGGGTGGGTTGTGGAAGGCTAAAAGCGTGGCTGATCCGTTGCACGCCAAAGGCGTGGTGGTATTGGGTGGGGAGAAGCCGGTAGTGTTGGTGAGTGTGGATTGGTGTGAGATTCGTAATGAGTCCTTTGACCGCTGGCGCGAAGCGTTGGCAAAGGCAGCAGGTACTACGCGGGAACGAGTGTTTGTGAGTGCGATACACCAGCACGAAGCACCTATCACCGACTTGGAAGCTCAGCGTATTCTTGAACGACGCAAATTGAACGGAAGCATCTGTGACTTGTCATTTCATGAAAAGGCGGTTCAGCGTGTGGTAACAGCACTTATTCAATCTTTAAAAGAGCCGCAACGGTTTACTCATCTTGGACTGGGCAAAGCTAAGGTGGAGAAGATCGCTTCCAATCGTCGGTATATTTTACCAGATGGAAAGGTCTCCTTTGGTCGTGGTAGCGCCAGCGGCCGCAATGTGCTGGCGGCCAATGCGCCAGAGGGAACCATTGATCCGTGGTTGCGTATGGTTAGTTTCTGGAACGGTGAACAGGCAATAGCTGCGCTAAGTACTTATGCAGTGCACCCGATGAGTTATTATCGCACTGGTGAGGTCAGTGCGGATTTTCCAGGAATGGCGCGGGATCAACGCCAAAAGGAAACACCAGCTTGCATGCAAATTTATTTTAGTGGTGCAAGCGGCAATGTGACTGCAGGCAAATATAACACCGGTGACAGAAAGAATCGTACCGTATTGGCCTCCCGACTTCATCAGGCGATGGAATTAGCCTGGAAAAATACTCTACTTACACCGGTTAAAAAAATTGGCTTTCGAAATGCGAAGCTAAATCTTAAGCCTCGAAATCACTCTGGTTTCACAACAAAGGATTTTGAGGCGAAGCTGATAAAGGATGCTAATCCTTGGCAACAGTGTCTTGCAGCCATGGGGTTAAGCTGGCGGCAGCGTTGTGAACGTGGTCAGCCAGTTGATATCCCGGTTTTGGATTTTGGCGTTGCCCAGATGCTACTGTTACCAGGTGAAAGCTACGTTGAGTTTCAACTGGCGGCTCAAAAGATGAGACCTAATTCTTTTGTCTGGGTGGCAGGTTACGGTGAAGGAGGTACTGGCTACATTCCCACTGAAAAACATTGGGAGGAAAAAGATGGAAATCTAGGCGACTGGTGTTGGGTGCACCCAGGCGCGGAAAAGTTGATGATTCGGGCGATGGGTGAAGTGCTGAAAAAGCCCTAATTCAAGCCTGTATTAGGCCCTATTGCTTTAAGATATGATGTAGGCTACCTTTATCGACCAGCCCACCTGTTGAAGGTGAGTCTATTTCCATGGTACATATGGGTTCAGAAGATGAGGCGATTGGCGTAGTTCAGGATTTGTTGATCCGAGCCGAGAAGGTGGGGGCCAGTGATGTTCACATTCAAATGCTTCAAGATGAAGCTCAGGTGTCCTTCCGGATGGATGGTTTATTATCGCCAATAGAAACTTTGCCCAAACGGGTGTCAGATCGTGTCTTTGGCCGGATCAAATATTTAGCCAAGCTAAAAACCTATCAGGATGCCATGCCTCAGGATGGCAGGATCGAAAAAGCTGATATCGGCACAGTAAATGATATCCGGATTTCCACCTACCCAACGGTTACGGGAGAGAAGGTAGTGTTGCGCTTTTTCCCAGAAGACATCCAGACCATGGAATCTTTGACCTTCCCGGATGATGCACGACAGGCCCTTGAAGAGTTTCTCACCTTAAAATCAGGACTCCTCCTTTTAACCGGTCCGGCTGGTAGTGGGAAAACCACGACCATCTATGCTGGTCTACGTCACTTGGTTGAACAGGGAGGTAAACACATTATCACTGTAGAGGATCCGGTCGAGCAGGTGGTTCAAGGAGTGATGCAGACCGAGGTTAATGAAGCTCGAGGGCTTACCTTTGCCAAAGCTGCGAGACATCTGATGCGGCAGGATCCAGAGGTGTTGGTCATTGGAGAGGTGCGTGATGATGAGACTGCACAGATAGCCACTCGCGCTGCTCTAACTGGGCATCTGGTTATGTCTACTCTCCATGCAGGTTCGTGTCAGGGAGTATTGGAGAGGTTAATGCTCATGTGTCCGGACAACTACGCAGTTCTTTCTTCATTGGTATTGGTGGCCAACCAAAGACTCGTCCGCCGACTTTGCCAGAAATGTGAGGCGAAAGGTTGTGGGGATTGCTTGGATTCGGGCTATAAGGATCGTGTTCCAATAATGGAATGGGTCAAGCTCGATGATAAAGTTCGTGATAGGGTTCGTAAGGATGGACCCACCTATTTAAAGCCTTCAGTATCCATGCTTGATTTTGCGCGTATACTCGTCGCTGAAGGAATCACCGATCAGGCCGAAATTGAAAGGGCCATTGGCTCGTGAACTTGGATGAACTGACCTTCGCCAACCGTCAGTTGGCTGACATGCTTAAGAGTGGTGTGCCTTTGGAGGGTAGCCTCCATCAGTTGTGTTCCACCATGAGTCGCGGTGTACTGCGGGGTGAGTTTGAGGCGTTGGAAAGGGACTTAACTAAAGGGACTCCTTTGGAGGAGGCACTGGACAATCGGCAACTGCCTGAACTTTATGTTAAGATGATAAAGGTCGGGGTTAAGAGCAATAATTTGCCCGTGGTCTTGACCATGACCGCTGATTATTATTCACGGGTAAACAATTTGCAGACACGGCTAAAGGGGTTGCTGCTGTATCCGGCTATTACTCTGTTGTGTATGCTCGCACTCACTTTGTTTGTGGCTTATGTGAACCAGAATCTGGTGGCCGATATGTTTATTAACGATCCGGAGATGAGTTTACTGGTGAGGTCCTCTTTGGATAGCACCTCTGCTACGGTCATGATGTGGTCCCCCTTTTACCTGAGTGTTTGCTTGGTAGTCGGGTATCTTGTTTGTTTGGGTTCTGCAAAGATTCGCAATTCACTCCGGTGGAAATTACCGGGCTTTCGGGAGGCTAATCTTTCACAGATAGCCTCAAGTATGAACATCATGCTCCGTGGTGGGTGTACTCTGGATGAATCGCTACAAATGGTGCAGCACATGGAAAAAGACAATCGTGCTGGAGAAGAAATAGCTCAATGGCATGAGCGTATGGCATCTGGTCAGGGAAAACTCGGAGAGATTTTTCAGCCTGGCAAGGTGTTTCCATTGGAATTCATATGGATGCTCGGAACCGATGAGGAGAAATTGGTGAGGGGTTTTGAGCGCACCGCTGAACTCTATTATGATCGGGAAAAACAACGGGTCCGAATGTTCCTTCAGGGAGTTGTGCCCATGGCGATTTGCGCCTTGGGGCTAATCGCAGCATTACAGTTCTTTCCGCTCGTAAAAATCCTCACCACCATGATGGAGCAGCTGGGAACATGATCGATTCATTGGACAAAAAATTTATGCTTAGGCTAGGTATAATGATTATCTTGTTTGCGGTCGGTTGCATTCTTCTATTCCTTGCCCAAGTGTTCATCGCCAATACCGAAAATTTAGTTATAGAAGTTTTGTGGGTTATGAGTTTTATTCTGGCAGCTTTAGGTTTGGGCGGAATATTAATGGAGTTAATCCATAATATTTTCTATGGACAACTGGAGCGTAGGGAACGGGCCCGGTTTTTTCTGGAATTGATTTCCATGGCCGAGAAATCAGGGCAAAGTATTGAACAAACCATCATCGAATTTTCCAGGAGCGGCAATCGTCCCCTGGGAAAACATTTTGATCAGGTGGCCCGATATATTGAATCGGGTCTGAATCTGTCTGAAGCACTGGACAAGACGCCCGGATGCCTTCCTAATCAGGTAGTAGCCACCCTGAAGGTTGGTCATGAGACAGGGGGCGTGGGCGCAATATTACCTGCTGCCCGGGAGCGTCTCACTGAAAAGGAAAAATACACTACAAGCCAATTGGGGGTTTTCTACGTAAGCGTCGGATTTGTGATTGCGACAACAATAATGGGGGTACTTATGACCTATGTAATTCCCAAGTTTAAGGCGATTTATGCAGATATGTTGGGGGACGGTGAAGCCCTGCCTGCATTTACCTTATGGGTTATCAACACCTCTGACACCTTTAGTCACCCCTTCAGCAGCATCCCGTCCTCTATACTCGCCTCATTTATTTTGTGTTATCTGCTGCACCGTTTCATTCGGTTTCTAGGAGGGTCTCATATAATCGATCAAATATTGGTGCCCCTTTACCTTGCGGCTGGATTCATCGCATTTTCCTTGTTTCTCACCATATTGAGTATGGACTTTGAACCAATACTTTTTGCTTTGATTGGTTCGGGTGGTTTTATTGGGCTATGTTTTTTTGTTATTGCAACATTTTGGATCTTCGAAAAAATAGGTTTACTTGATTGGTTTCGACACCTCATTCCGTGGCACCGAAAACGTTTGCAACGCGACTATTCCTACGTGTTGGCGCTTTTGCTTGATTCTGGGATAACTGAGGATAGAGCGATCGAACTCGCTGCAAGGGGAACTTCAAATTTCACGGTTAAAAGATGGGCCACCAAGGCCATTGCCGGGTTAGAGTCAGGCGTGGGGTTAAAGGAGGCCATCAAGCGGATGGATAATTCCAAGGAATTTCAATGGCGTCTGACCAATGCTCTGCAAACCGACGCTAAATTTGTTGATGCTTTGAGAGGCTGGCATGAATCCCTGACAGCCCGGGCAGATCGGCAATATCAAACATACATCACGCTGATGGAGACATCCCTGTTGTTTATATTAGGGTTAATAGTGGGTTCTATAGTGATTGGGATGTTTTTGCCGCTCATCCAAATGATTGAGAAGCTGGCATGGTGATTACGGATAAACAACGCAAAAGAGAGCGAGGTTCAGTGTTATTGTCTGAGCTAATCGGCGCGATGCTTATTCTGACCCTTGCCATGGTGCCGATCATTTTAATGTTGGTGAAGGACCAGCAAGCATGCCGGGAATATTATTTCAAGGCCGTTGCAATGGAGATAGTTGATGGCGAAATGGAAGTCTTAAGGGCAGGGTATTGGAAGGAATTTGAACAGGGCAT
>CAJWKQ010000156.1 GCA_913041895.1 uncultured Verrucomicrobiales bacterium | reverse complement strand
AATACTCGCTATCTGGGGAATACTCTCACCATACGTCAACTGAGGATCAACATCCCTGGTGAGGGCCAAACGAAAACGGCCAATCGAATGAATACTTCCAAATTGAAACTGCAAGCGAATAGTTAAATCTGTGCCCGACTCAAAACCAAAAGCTTTATCGGCAATAAACAAGGCCATTCGGTTTTCTTTCCTGGTCGGGCCATCCACAGCCCAACCGGTACCCTGATTGCCATCGATAGTGGTGGCGATGTTATAGTTTTTCTGGGAATAGTCAGCCACTGCACGCTTGAATTGTATGCGCTGCAGTTTCCCTTCTCCCAATGCAGGAGTAATTTCTGCTTCAAATTCGCCCAAAACAAAATTGGAATTAAAAGCCCGGCCAGGTCCATTATGGGGAAGACTTGGATGAGTCAAACATTCCAAACGGATGGCAGTAATTCCTGACTCCTTCGTCTTAAGTTTTATCGTATAGGTTTCACTGGCAGGTGAATTACCTCCCACAAGCGTTGAAGTATCGGGCAACTCTTTAAACGTCGTGCCCTTGCCGCCGGTTACTTTGGTTGGTTTAATAATCGTCCACCCGCTCCGATCTGTTTTCGGTTTCAGGGTGGCTTCCCATTTGGCCTGGGCTGCGGCAATGTTCTCCTCCTGCGCTTTAAGTTTTCCTTTTGAAGCAACCATTCTGGCCTTCGCTTGTTCTATGCCTTGAGGCGGTACCTTGATATTGGGAGTGAAACCGCTCTGCCCGCGTTCTGGAACCTGATTGAAGAAAGCAAAAAACTGATAAAATTCCTTTTGCGACAATGGGTCATATTTGTGGTCATGACACCGAGCGCATAAAAAACTAAGGCCCATCCAAACCTGAGCCGTCGTGGTAACCCGATCGACAACATATTCAGTACGATATTCCTCGCCAATCACCCCCCCTTCAATGGTGATGGGATGATTTCGATTAAAACCAGTGGCTACTTTTTGATCCAAAGTTGCACCAGGAAGAAGATCTCCAGCAAGTTGCTCTATAGTGAACCGATCAAACGATAGATTCCGATTATAAGCATTAATCACCCAATCACGCCAAGGCCACATACTTCGGTGGGTATCATACTGGTAGCCATTGGTGTCGGCATAGCGGGCAGCATCCAACCAGTAACGAGCCATATGTTCACCATACCGAGAGGAAGCGAGTAGTCGTTTGACAACTTTTGAGTAGGCATCCGGTGACTTGTCTGAAAGAAAATTATCCAGTTGTTCAATCGAAGGAGGAAGTCCCGTTAGATCAAAAGACACACGACGCAATAACGTTGCCTTATCCGCTTCAGGCGAAGGCTTCATTCCCTCCTTCTCCAGTCGGCGCAGGACAAAATAATCAATCGGATTACGCGGCCATTTAGCCTGCCTCACTTTGGGTAATTGCGCTTTTTGAGGTGCAATAAAAGACCAATGTTTATGGTACTGACCCCCCTGTTTAACCCAATCCACTAAGAGCTTAACCTGATCCTCAGATAGTTGTTTATTAAAATCCTTTGGCGGCATCCTTTCATCAGCATCCGAAGTGGTAATCCGGTAAATGAGTTCGCTTTCCTCCAAGTTGCCGGGGACTACTGCCCTCACTCCCGACTTCAGCTCCATTTGTGAGCCTTGCCCCTCATCGAGCCTTAAACTCGCTTTACGTTGCTTGGAATCCGGGCCATGACACTCATAACAGTGATTGGAAAGAATGGGCCGAATATCCCGATTAAAATCAACCGGTGCAGCGGAAAGCGCCGAGGCGAAAAACCAAAGGGAAACAACGATCAGGGTGCAGAAAAATTTGAGGAAGCATTTCATTATACCAGTTACCAGCATATATAGCCCATTACTCAGAAAAGTTACATCACCGGCCTTTACATATCAATTTGCCGGAGTTTCTTAGGCACAATAAAATAATGAAGTGGCTTCTTTGTCTTATCATGCAATTACATCCTTGATCACACGACCGGCCACATCGGTCAGGCGAAAATCACGCCCGTTGTGACGGTAGGTCAATTTTTCATGATCCATCCCCATCAAGTGTAGAATGGTGGCGTGAAGGTCATTAATATGAGCTTTGTTGACAGCTGCCTTATGGCCAATCTCATCGGTTTCACCGTAACTCACCCCACCCTTAACACCCCCCCCAGCCAACCAATAGGTCAGTGCATGTGGATTATGGTCACGACCAGGTTTTTTAGACTTCTGCGCCAAGGGCAACCGCCCGAACTCTCCGCCCCAAATCACGAGTGTTTCATCAAGCAACCCACGCTGGGAAAGATCCTCCAATAAAGCGGCAATCGGCTTATCGGTTTCACCGGCAAACTGTGTATGGTTTCCGTGAATATCATTATGCCCATCCCAACTACGCTGGTTTTCCATGCCTCCACTGTAAATCTGAACAAAACGAACACCACGTTCGACCATCCGGCGCGCAGTCAGGCACTGGGTGGCGAAATGTTTACACTTATCATCGTCCAACCCATACATCTTACGAAGATGCTCCGGCTCCTTGTCGACAGCCAGAGCCTCAGGTGCCGCACTCTGCATCCGATAAGCCAATTCAAAGCTCTCAATGCGCGCAGCCAATGATTCCTCAAATGGATTCGCCTCAAAATGTTTTTGGTTCAAGGTTTTGAGCAAATCCAATTGGCGGCGCTGCTGCTCGGCGTTCATTTCCTTGGGCCGCTTGAGGTTATCTATAGGCTCACCGGTGGGCCGGAAGTGTGTGCCTTGATACACACTGGGCAAAAACCCTGCACCCCAGTTGGCTGCATGACCCTTGGGCAATCCCCTCCCCTTGGGATCACTCATCACCACAAAAGCCGGCAGGCTGTCGCTCTCGCTGCCCAGCCCGTAAGTCACCCACGAACCAACACAGGGATATCCCATCCTCGGCAAACCGCAGTTCATCGCGAAGAGCGCCGGTGAATGGTTGTTGCTCTCGGTGTGGCCTGAGTGAATAAAAGCCATTTTGTCGGTGTGTTTGGAGAGATTTGGAAAAATGGAGGACACATGTTTGCCACACTGTCCGTATTGCTTAAATTCAAATGGGCTTTTCATAAGCCCACCCACTGCGTTGGAAAAGAATCCTGTAAATTTATCAAATCCTTTGAGTTCCTGCCCATCCCGCTTGGCCAACTCCGGCTTGTAATCCCACGTATCCACATGGCTGGGGCCGCCATTAATAAAAAGCCAAATGACTGAACGCGCCTTGGTCTTGAAATGCGGCTGACGTGCTGCCAATGGGTTGGGAGTGGCGGCCAAACCTTCCTGTTGCAGGAGGCTTGCCAACCCCAACGAACCAATCCCCATGCCGCAACGTTGCAGCATGGTGCGGCGATTTAATTGCTGCGCCTGAAATAATTCGTCCATGATCTAGTTCACATATATAAATTCATTAAGCCCAAAGAGAACCTGTGATAGATCTGCAAGAGCCAGTTTACGCGCGTCATTTCGCCCAGCCGCTTTATAGGACCCAGCCTGCGTCTGCATAAACGCACTAATAGATTTTGTTTCTAATTCTGTAGGCTCACGACCAACCACCGTCTGATAAGCCAAATTAATGGCCTCTTTATCATCGGTCTTCTTTTCAAATTGGGCGGCCAAAGCTACAGCAGCCTCACGTACCTGCCCATTATTCATGAAATGCAGCGCTTGCGGCGCAATAATAGTTGCGGGCCGACTGCCCTGACTCACCAAAGGCTCAGGCGAATCAAAAAGCTGCATGGTCGGAATGAGCTTACTACGCTTGATCATGAAATAGATACTACGCCGCTTCATGCGTTCATCCAATGTGCCAGCGCCATACATTCGCGCATCAAGAAGCCCGCTCATCTTGAGGAGACTATCGCGGATTACTTCAGCCTGCAGTCGCGCGGGCGTGCGGCGCCAATGCAGCTTATTCTGCGGGTCTGCCTTCTGCTTAACCGCGTTATAGTCGGCACTTTGGCGGTAGGTAGAACTCATCACAATTTTCTTGTGTAATGGTTTTAAGCGCCAACCGCCCTCAATTAACTCCACTGCCAACCAATCCAAGAGCTGGGGATGAGTAGGAAGTTCTCCCTGCAGCCCAAAATCATTGGGGGTATTCACGATACCTCGGCCGAGGTGATGCTGCCAGAGCCGATTAGCCATCACCCGTGCCAATAGATGACCGGCACCGTGTTGAGTATCTGAAATCCAGTTGGCCAGTGAAAGGCGGCGATAACTGGTGCGAGAATTTTCTGGAGCAAATACCTGCCAGGTTTTTTCATTTTTTCCTCCACGCATCAACACCTGCAGAAAGCCTTGCGTGGCTTCGCCATCCTTTTGATTCGCATCTCCGCGTTTCAGGAAATAGGTCTTCTTGTAGAAATGAGGAAATCCACGACCATCAGCATGGTGCTTGGTGGGCTTAAATCCTTCACTGGTAACCTGCACCTTTTCCATTTTCGGCTTAGGTTTCGTAGCAAGATGCTGCTGGACTTTGTTATTGAGCTTACTCCATTCGCTGTCCTGAGCACGGTAGATTTTCATAAGCTGGCTGCGATCCTTAGCGTTTAATTTATCAGCCCCTCCGGCTTTCTTTAGTGACTCCATGAGAGTCGCCAATGAAGCAGCGCGACCGTCGCCCTTGATGGCCACTGGCCTGGGGACTGCAGTTACCGCCAGACGCGGCCGACCGATGGTGTGACTGGTATTCACAAAGAAATCCATTTCTACGGTTAAAACCGTGCCACCTTCAAAGCCCACAGGTGCAGCAAATTCAAATACAGCGGCTTGTTCCTTTCCAATACCTCCGAAATCCACCGCCCAGCCACTCTTGCGTTTATCACCATCAATTGAACTGGCAACTGACAACCCCCCCGTATTTTGCTGGTGCGTTGCCTTGGGGTTAATGAGTTTTACCACCTGTTTTTTTCCGCCCTTCTTGGGTGTTGCAAACACTCGAATATCACTTAAAGCAAAATTGCCGTTACTAGCACGACCTGGCCCATTGCGTTTCATGGACTTATCGGTCAAGGCTTCGATGCGAATGGCATTCAAACCCGTGGCCTGCAATTCAGCAGTGAGCACCCAGCGGTCGTTGGCAGGATTCTTACCTCCCACAATAAAGGAACCATCGGCCTGTTTACTGAAAGTTGCTCCATCAAGGCTTTTAGCCTGCAAATGATCCAAGATCATCCATCCGGCCTTTTGTTGAGTGTCGACCGGCGGATTCTTAGCCCATGCGTTGAAGCGTCTAGGTAAATCCTCCTTTTCAAACTTGGCTAGAGCCTCCATCAAAGGGCGATGCTCTTTTTCCCATTTAACGGCAGCTTCGGAAGTCGCAACTGAATCTACTTCCAGATCAATCTCACTGCGAATGGTTGTGGCAAAGGTATTTACGAAACGGTAGTAGTCCCGCACGGGAATAGGATCAAACTTGTGATCATGACAGCGCGCACAACCGATAGTCATACCCAACATGGCCGTACCGGTGGTGTTCGCCATATCATCAAGTTCATCATAACGCGCCGATTCAAATTCCTTTTCTGTAAGTTGAGTTGGAAAGACCCCTGCACCCAGAAAACCTGTTGCCTTCATGGCCAATGGATTGTCCGGAGCAATTTCATCCCCGGCAATCTGCCACTTCACAAACTGATCATAAGGCATATCGGCATTGAGAGCCTGAATGACAAAATCACGATAGTGAAAGGCGAACTTGCGGTCATAATCCTGCTCAAAACCGTGACTCTCTGCAAAACGCGCCACATCCAGCCAGTGCCTTCCCCACCTTTCGCCGTAATGCTCAGAGGCCAATAGCTTATCGACCACCTTACTGTAGGCATCAGGTGAGCTATCATTGATAAAGCCTTCCACTTGTTCGGGCGTGGGAGGCAAACCAATCAGATCAAAGTAGAGGCGTCTGATTAAAACACGTTTGGCTGCTGACCCATTGGGTTGAAGCTTTTTGTCCTCCAGTTTGCGCAGGATAAAGTGGTCTATCTCATTAGCCGACCAAACAGTATTTTTAACCCTTGGTACCAATGGTTTATTGAGAGGAACAAAGGACCAAAACTTACGATCATCCTCAGTCACCTGCATTCCTTTGCCAGCAACCGATTTCTCTGTCAGTGGTTTATCATAGGGCGCCCCTAGGTTGATCCAGTCTGCAATCTTCTTGATAGAAGCTGCGGTAAGTTTATCCGCCTTGGCGGGCATGTAAGGTTTCTGAGAATGCGTGATGAGCTGATAAACCAGGCTACTGGCCGCCTTACCCAGCACAACCGAAGGACCTTCCTCTCCCCCTTTAAGCAGGCCTACTCGCGTGGAAAGATCCAAGTCGCCCCTTACCTTATCTCCCCCGTGACATTTCAAACAATGCTGATTGAGTAATCCCCGTACATCACTCTTAAAGAGTGCCAACCCTTTCGCCATATCAGCAGCATGTTTCTCTGAAACCTGGGGCGCAGCAAAAGCCACAACCGAGGAAAAAACAAAAGCAAGGAAGAGAAACCTATGCATGTGCTGATTATGACATCAAGAGCCCACAAGGCAATGCCTTCTGGAAACTAAAAAGTTGAATAAAAAAGCGCCTCATAAGAGGCGCTTTATAAACTGGCACTGGCTAAATTTATTCCTTATGGGCGTTGTGGCAAGCCTTACAGTTGGTGGCTTTTTTCAAACCCGCTTGATCATTGGCTTTAATGGCTGCAACAATAGCGCCAGTCTTCTTTTTCCAGCTTTCCGCATCCCCCCTAGGCGGCTTGTAAGCAGCCAACCAGTTTGCGTATTTGGTGAGCACTTCCTTGTTGGAAGCCAAGTCATTTTGAAGCTTGGCCTTGAAGCCCTTCTTCATAACTTCCTCGATTTGCTCGTGAGTGATTTTCTTGTCGGCCGCATCAGCGGTCTGCACCATCGCCATGCCAAAACAGGCGACCATCAGGGTAAAGATGATACGTTTCATAACTTTGCGATAAACCGTGAAAATTCTTATTCCTAATTTCCCCCAAAACAAGCAATTTATGTCATAAATTAAATATCCACGGCCTTCATATACCTTGCCAAAGCCTGTATTTGAACTACCCTTGGGTCTGTTCAAGGAGTAACGCCCTTGGGCTTAAGCGTTAAATAGAAAGTATATAGCTATGAAATACATCACCACATTTGCATTGGCCTTTGTGTTTACTGCTTTTGTTGCATTAGCCGACCACCATTCGGTGCAAGCGAAAATCGTTTGCGGCAAGTGCACTGCCAAGATTAAGGGTGCAGGATGCAGTGCTGCTATTACCTACAAAGGTAAAGACGGCAAAGAGGTATCCTACCTACTGTCTGGAAAGCTTGTTAAGGGCAAAGGTTGCGAAGGCATCAGCCATGGTACCATCTGCAAGCCCGGCTCAAGTGTTGCTGCAACTGTAACCGGTAAGGTTGTTGACGGCAAATTCAACGCAACGAAGATTGTTGCCAAGAAGAAGAAGTAATCACTTAAGAGACTTCACACGAACCCCGCGTAAAACAACGCGGGGTTTTTTTATTTTTACTGCTTAGATTTACGAATTCTGGCCAGCAAACTCAAATCTAGATTATAGCTGGCCTCGCCAGGAAAGAGGACATTAAGGTCACGTTTTTCACCAATAACCCGATTAATAAAAAGCACACTAAATCTGCCGGCAGGTAAT
>CAJWKQ010000155.1 GCA_913041895.1 uncultured Verrucomicrobiales bacterium | reverse complement strand
TCTTTGAGGACAGGGCTGCACAAGACGCCTATCAGGAACATCCATTGCACATAGAGTTTGTCGAAACCGTCTTCAAACCTTGTTGCGAACGGGTGGTCGTTTATGATTTCGAGGGCTAAAAACCACTTGCCAAAGCCGTAGGGCTCTTGAATACTTCGCACCTCACGGACGCGAGTGTAGCTCAATTGGTAGAGCATCTGCTTGCCATGCAGAAGGTCGTGGGTTCGAGGCCCATCACTCGCTCCATTTTCTTTTTGATCTCCCATATTTCAATTATTTATTGGGTATTCTAGAAGCGGCCATAGGACATATATTGTCCAATTAAAATTTATTTTAATACCTGAAGTATTAGCCCAAATATGTTCAGGTATCACCGTGAGCTTAACTAACGAACAAATTGAAGAACAAATGATGCAGTTTGCCGAAGCTATGAGTAAAATGAGCGAACTAACGGCCACAGCCATTGAAAAAAGAGACAAGCAGATTAAAGAGCTTCGTGAGCGGATTGAAGTACTGGAAAAAGCCAGCAAATAAATTTTCTTTCTGAATAAATACCCAAAGATAATTCACAAGATTTGATTAATGAATGACCAAGTTCAATGGGAAATCAAGATGTTGCCGGGTGTTTGGAAGGATTCGGTAAATGTGGAGCTGGAAAAGCACGGGCAGGAAGGGTGGGAGTTGGTCGCAGTGTTGCCAGGTAAAGAAGATCGGCGCGAACTCTATTTCAAAAGACCTCTTTTGCGGCGCAAAACCGAATCCAAGCCCCACCGGGAAGGCCCAAAATTCAAGTTTGCTGAGGATATTAAAACTGCATTTCGCGAAGGACTTGAAGAGAAATAGCCCTAAAAACTGTAACCTACAGTCAAAATAAGGCGTATTCGATTTATATTGAATTTAAGGGTAAAACCTTCAATTTAAGGCATTTAATGAAGCATTTTTTCCTAGTATCACTGGCTTGGGCAGGATTGAGCATCGCCGCACCTGCCGCAGATAAAAATGCTACTGTTGAAGGCGAAAAGAAGCCAAAACGTACAATCCGCTATCCAGCTCGCCCGCTTTGGCTGGGGCGTGATGCCGCAGATCCAGGAGCATCCAGATGGATGTTGCGCCTGGATATGCAGACTTTCAAGAAGACCCAGTTAGGTCAGTTCATTCTAAACGAGGCAAAAGAGTTTGCTCCACCCATTGATGCGGCCGCAAACATGTTACAGTTTGATCCGCGCAAGGATTTGACTGCCATCACCGCCATGGGCAGTGTGAATCAGGAGGAAGATCAAGAGCGTGGGGTGTTATTGATTCACGGCAAGTTTAAACCCGCCCATTTGCTCAAACTCGCCAAGGCCAACACTAAGGACCTCAAAGAAGAAAAAGAGGACAAATACAATATTCTATCATGGAAAGAAACCGACAAGGAAAGCGGAGAAGAGAGGGTCCAATATGGCTGCATCGCCAACGAGCAACTAATCATCATGGGAAGTGGAGCAGAGCTGGTAAAGTTTGCACTCAAACACTACGATGTTGAAACTCCCAACGAAAAAGCTGCAAAGATTGCAAATACCGTCCTTACCCGGGGACTAAAATTTGACGCCAAGCCCTATTTCTTAGCCGGTGCAGTGAGAATCCGAGAATTAAAAGTACCGCCTGAAGCAAAAATTCTAGAGAGGGTCACAACCCTCGGGTTTACTTTCGCCGAAGAAAAAGGAAGCCTTAAAGGCCTCATTAAACTTAACGCCGAGGATGAAGACTCCAGTACTCAAATTCAGCAGATGATTCAAGGTCTCTTGGCCTTGGCTCAATTGAGTGGTATTGGTGATACCGATGAGAACTCCAAACACACTGCAGCCATACTTAAGAGTATAAAGATCGAACGCGAACAAACAGTGGTCCGTTTGGTTATGGACACAAGCATGAAAACAATCACCGCCTCATTGCGCCATCAACTGAATAAAGCCAAGGAAGAAGAAAAAGTGGACTCAAAAGAAGAGTCTAAGAAGAAATAATCCATGACTGGGCTTCCTGACAAAACCGATGAGCAATTGGCCAAACAATGCCAGAAAGGCTCATTGGATGCTTTTGAAGAATTGGTCAATCGCCATGAAGCTAGGCTCTTTAATTTTCTCTGCCAGAAAGCTCCCAGACGTGAGGATGCCGAAGATCTTGCTCAACGAACTTTCATCAAAGCTTGGCAAAAGATAAACCAATATCGCACCGAATCCAGTTTTGCCACTTGGCTATACACGATAGCCCGCAATCTAACCATTAGCTACTACCGCAAACACGGAAAGGTAACCCATTGCGAATTGGAAGCAGCTGCGCCCAATTTAGTGGAAAAGGAGACTCCTGCTGATACCCTCTCAGAAAATGAAGAGTACGCAGCTCTTTGGCGGACTGCTCGGGAAGTTCTAAAAGAGGATGCTTTTGATGTTCTTTGGTTGAAATACAAAGAACAGCAGAGCATTGCTGAAATTTCCACGGTACTCGGACGAACAGAAATTTCGGTTAAGGTCATGCTTCATCGCTCCCGCAAAAAATTGGGGCACGCACTGGAACCCAAGACTCATCAGGAGTCAAAGTATGACACTGGCACTGAACCCTTTACCAACCTAAATAACCAAATCGCATTTGCACAAGGAGACCCCTCATGCTCTGTATAATACACCGCTGGAAAATCGATCGTGCGTTAGATGAAGGCAAAGAACTCGACTCTTACACTCAGGCGCATACCGAAAACTGCAAAGGTTGTCATCAGCACCACCAAACACAGCAAAATCTGATATCACGCTTGGAGTGCTCAACGCAAACACCCGAGGCCCCAGCCTTTTTAAGGTCCCGGGTAATGAATGCTATTGGTGGGACTGAATCAGAACCAGCACAGCCCATCTTTGAACTACCTGTTTGGGTGCCTGTAGCCGCCTGTGCAGTGCTCGTTTTTTTTCTTATACCACGCTCCCCTCAGAATCATACACCTACCCCAGAGCCCAAGGCACGAACAACCGCAGAAGTGATCCCAGCTGATTTTTCAGCTGCGCCAGTGGAACTTGCAAAGATAGATGTTGGGCTGGCTCTCAAGCAGGCTAACCAAACCATCTCCTCACCCTATGATGAGGAGCTCAAAAAGTTGCAAAACGATCTGCGAGCAGCGGGTAAAGCACTCAAAAGATTACCGCTGATGCACTTAGCTTCCAGTCAGTAAGAGGGGTTGCCAAATCTCCCAAGGGAACCTACTTTTCAGGCATGAAATCCCTTGCTGTGGGTCTTCTGACCTTCAACTTTTTTCTCACGGCTCAGGCCGCATCTATTTCCGATTCCATCAAAACCATTCGAGCCGTAGGGCCCGAAGGCAGAGGTAACGCAGCTGCTACAAAAGCATGGAAAACGCTCTCGCAGGCTGAAGTCGATGCGTTGCCACAGATTCTGCGATCCATGAAAGGGGCTTCTCCTTTAGCAGCTAACTGGCTTAGGGCAAGTGTGGATACAATAGCGGGTCGATCCAAGGATTTGCCGATCTCAGAACTGATCAACTTTATCAAAGATCACCAACAGGATCCTCTCGCGCGTCGTCTAGCTTTTGAGCTCATCCAAAATGCAAACCCTGACCAAGCAAAAAAACTAATACCGGGACTGATTAATGACCCGAGTGTCGAATTACGACGCGAGGCAGTAGCACAAACCATTGAAGAGGGTAACGTCAAAAAGGATGCGAAGGAAATTGATGCAGCTATCAAGTCCTACCGCAAGGCACTGGATGCTGCACGAGATATTGATCAGATTCGTACTACCACCACTGCTTTAAGGCAACTAAACGAAACAGTTGATTTACCGCGCCATTTCGGATTTTTAATGCACTGGCATGTGATCGGCCCTTTTGATAACACCAAAAGAAGCGGTTTTGATAAGATATATCCTCCTGAAAAAACCATCGACTTTGATGCAGTATACGAGGGGAAAAATGGAAAGGTCCAATGGAGTAAGTTTGTTACTGCCGATCAGTACGGCATGGTGAATATCAACAAAGCCTACCCCGGTCCCGGCGATGGTCTAAAGGAAGTAACTGCCTATGCTTATACTGAATATGAAGCATCTGAGGCGCGCGAGGCGGAATTACGATTAGGGTGCAAAAACGCATGGAAGATCTGGCACAATGGCAACCTCGTATTTGGTCGTGATGAATACCACCGCGGTATGCGAATCGATCAGTATAAACTCAAACTCAAACTGGCAAAGGGTCGCAATACCCTGCTAATTAAGCTCTGTCAGAACGAGCAAACCCAACCTTGGACCAAAGAGTGGCAGTTCCAGTTACGTATGTGTGATTCCACTGGTACCGCAATTCACGCAGCCGACCGACCCGCCACACCTTCAAACGGAACCGATAATAGTAAATCCACCGAACAATCCAACAGACGACCACGGAATTAATTCAAACATGAAACTACACCTGATGAAAATTTTAATCACATTAAGCCTGGTCCTATCCTTTCAAGTCCTTTCTGAAGATTGGACTCAATTTCGTGGACCAATCGGTAATGGAGTTTCCACTGAACGCAACCTTCCCATAAAATTGTCTGAGAAAAATTTAAAGTGGTCTATTCCTTTACCGGGTAGAGGCTTATCAGGCGCATTGGTTCTTGGTGATAAGATCATACTAACCTGTAGTAGTGGCCCCACCCAAACACGCCTACACATCATTGCTCTGGATGCCAAAGACGGTGGAACTGTATGGCATCGTCAGTTCTGGGCGACCGGACGTACTATGTGCCACAGTAAAACTAGCGTAGCGGCACCGACTCCTTGTAGTGATGGAAAAAATATTTATGCGGTTTTTTCCTCAAACGATGTTATCTGCCTCGATTTGGACGGCAACCTTCAGTGGCTACGTGGTCTCACAGCTGATTATGCCAATGTCAGTAACAGTCTTGGTATGAGCAGCTCCCCGTTGGTCACGGCCAACACCCTGGTGGTACAGGTAGAAAACGATAGTGAATCTTATACTCTCGGACTAGACAAACACACTGGCATAAACCGTTGGCGGCTTGATCGACCAAAAGCGGCCAATTGGACCTCACCAGTATTGCTTCGTCAGGGTTTAATCGGATTGCAATCCAAGAATGGCATTGATGCCATCCGCACCAAGGACGGTTCAAAGGCCTGGGAGTATGATGAAGGTGCTTCAACTATCCCTTCGAGCACCGTGCTAAACGGGGTCATCTACGTGCCTTCCCATGGCGTTACTGCTTTGGAGCTTAACAAGGCTGATGCCAGCAACACTCCCAACCAATTATGGCAAAGTAGCCGGCTTCAACTGGGCACCGCCAGTCCGATTGTAATTGGGAAAAATGTTTTTATTACCAATAAAGCCGGTGTACTAACAGCCGGAGATACCAAAACAGGTGAACGTGGTTGGCAACTGCGCCTCAAGGGACCTTTCAGTGCCACGCCTATCTCCGCCGGTAAATACCTGTATTTTGTCAATGAGGCTGGACTATTGCAGGTAGTGGATACCGAGGCAGAAGAAGGAGAGATCGTTGGCAAACTAAATCTTGATGACCAGATTCTTGGTAGTCCCGCAGTTGGGAAAGGCGCCATCTATATACGGAGCAATACCAAGGTCTATAAAATTTCGAAGTAGTCCAACTACTGAACGCTTTCGGGTGCGGGTGCCGCATCCGTTTCATCGGGAAGTGACAGTTCATCACCGCCACGCAGGCTTTGATATAGTCGAGGAACAATGAACTTCAAAACACTGGCAACCGGTACTGCAAAGATCATACCCGCCAACCCGGCAAAAAGGCCGCCCAATAGCACCACAATCATTGTTTCAAGCACATTAAGCCCCAAAGCCTCCCCCACGAAGGCGGGATAAAGAAATAGCTGCTCGACGATCGCGTTCATAATCACGTAGGTCCCAACAATCATTCCCAAGAGTTTCAAGTCCGCATGCCCAGTAACAACGCAAACGCCAAGAGTGAGTGCGGCACTAACCATGGGCCCAATAAAGGGTAATAATACAGTCAGCCCGGCCAACATACCCAACGGCACCGCATAGGGAACGCCCAAAAGAAAGAAAACGGTTATATAAATTACT
Organism: uncultured Verrucomicrobiales bacterium; assembly: GCA_913041895.1. Classification (GTDB taxonomy): domain Bacteria; phylum Verrucomicrobiota; class Verrucomicrobiia; order Limisphaerales; family UBA1100; genus UBA1100. Next base: position 1,565 of record CAJWKQ010000155.1, on the reverse strand, counting down.
GTTTCAACGATGATAATCCACATGTATCCCCGCACCCATGTTTTCAATTTAAAGCAGACTTCGTTAATCACCTCAGCAGCACTACGCAATGTCTCCTCACTGGTGGTTGGTAACCACGAGGTTTCAAAAAGACTTTGCACCAAGTAATCCCCCTCCTTGACATCTTCTTCCTGTTTGCGGTGATAAGCCGCCATTTTGCCCAGAAAAAAAGAGAAAAAGAAAATTGCGAGTAACGTATTCAGGGCAAAATTGGCAATCGAACCCAAAACTGAAAATACAACCCCCAGCACTTTGGAAACCCCACCCATCACCGACTTTTTCGTATTCTCATCTGAACCGATTCGATCCATGACTTGGGCCCTCCATTTATCGAAAACATCCGGCTGCTCGAGTTGTGTCTGGAGTTTCTTTACGTCCTTCTTAAGGAAATCGACACCTTCAACCTTCTTGGTCAGAGTAAGCAACTGTGTGCGCACCTGATCTGAATCTATTTTCTCCGGACGCACACTCACAGTCACCACACCTAATCCTGTCAAGATGAGTACCATCGAGAGGACCACCGAAAGAACTGTCGCATTGCAGGCACGACCAATAGCCACTTGAAGTTTTTCCTCCTCAGTTTCCGGCGATGGCTCTGGCTTGGGCTGCTTTCGAAACAAGCCACTGACTGTATCCATCACAAACACGACCGGTTTAACCAGTATGGTCTTTACCAAGCGGAAAAAGCTGGCAATCAAACCGTTCTCAAGAAAGCTCTGTGTGTAGCGTTGCTGTAGAGGCAGGAAGAAATAGGCGAGAATCAAACCAAACAGCACTGCCTTGAGAAAAGTAGCCGTCAGCACAAAAAGCCCAATTATCACCACTGAAGCGATCAAACCTGCGCTACTGCGCATCAATTTCATTCTACGATTGTGTTCCTCCAGTGCCGCCTCCTCCTCGCGTTTAAAGGTTTCATCGGAGATACCCAATTCACGTGCGATCTTTCGCAGACAGTCTTGTTCGGCCTGTTGAAAGTTATTGTCTGCGAAGGAAGAAATAAATAGAGCGCGTAAAAGGGCCTCCTTTTCCTCAGGCGTCAGGTTGTCCAATCCGGCGCAAACCCCATTCAGATCGGGGTCTTTTTCTTCACCAATCATTTGCTGCAACTTGTTTGATGCCGCTTCACCGTAATTATCACGAACCAAGGTAGTCACCGCCTGCTGTTCCATGGAGGAAATCGAACCATCGGCGCGCAGCACCAACACGAAGAGCTGGAGCATGTTTTCGAGCAACTTTTGCTCATCGGATTCACCGGCATGATGCGCCACCACCTCGCGCATTGAATCAACCGCCTTGGAGAGGGGATTTTTCAATGTGCCCTTCGCACGGGAAAAGAATGATGGAGTTTGCATAGGCTGGGAGCTCTTCTATCGAGGCTAGTCTATTATAAAAAATTCGCAAGATCGTATTAGCCAATTGAGATAGCCCACGCGCCCAAGGACTTCCACGGGGAGGAATGAGGGCGGTTACTTCGTGGGGTTGCTGTCGATTCTGCACTTCGGCAACGCCTTTTGCAGTTTGGCAAT
>CAJWKQ010000154.1 GCA_913041895.1 uncultured Verrucomicrobiales bacterium | reverse complement strand
CCGCCCTTAACGTTATTATATGCCCGCGCAATACGAGTAATTGAATCCATCAGAACAAACACATCCTGCCCACATTCAACCATACGGCGACAGCGCTCTATCATAAATCTAGACAGTCGAACATGTGTCTCCAAATCCATATCATTTGACGAGGCAACAACTTCCGCCTCAACCGAACGCTCGAAATCCGTTACTTCCTCAGGGCGTTCATCAATAAGCATTACAATGGTTTTTACATCAGGATGATTTACCGTAACGGAGTTGCATATCTGCTTCAAAACGGTAGTCTTCCCCGTACGAGGAGGCGCTACGATCAAACCCCTAGTGCCTTTCCCTATAGGAGTTACCAAATCGATGACACGTGTCTCAATGATATCAGGGGCGGTTTCTAAGTTGAATTTATCGATCGGATCAATAGTTGTGAGGTTTTCAAAACGTGAGCATTCTGTATAATCTTTGAAATCCATTTCATTAACGCTAAAAATTTCGCGCAATTGAGGGCTATGACCTTTGTGTGGAGGAACAAGGCGACCTTTAATAAAGCATCCTTCACGAAGATAGTGCCGCCGAATTGTATCCGGAGTTACAAAAATATCAGTCGGTTTTGATTGGAAACGATTGCCCGGAGATCTCAAAAAACCAAAACCCTTGTCGGAAATTTCAAGATAACCTTCTCCCTCTTCAGGATAATCAGCCTTATTATTTCTAGCCATAATAGAATGGTGTTAACTACGAATGTACTTATAATCTAAGGAAATTTGCCTCAGTTTCATCAAACGGGGGTTCCTCGCGAACTGAATTCGAGAGGAGGCGTGAAGCCGGCTTATTTATGTAGATAAATCTGAAACTGGCAACACCTTTTTGCTATATATGAATTATACTCTATGAATCAGGATCTTGAACAGTTAACTGTGCAACCTTATTTCGGGATTCTTCAGCCAATGGTGTACTCAGGTACCGCTCTCCAGTTGAACAACCTATCGTCACAATTGTTTTCCCGGAATTTTCTGGCCTTTTGGCTATTTCCAATGCTGCCCAAACATTTGCACCAGTCGATATCCCAGCTAATATCCCCTCTTTTGAGGCTAGTTCGCGAGCAACTATAAAAGCATTTTCGTTTGATACTTTGATGCATTCTGTAATTTGCTCAGAGCCATCACTGCCATTTAAATGAAGGTTTTCAGGCACGAAGCCCGCTCCTGTCCCCTGAATTTTATGTGGCCCAGGCGCTAAGTCTTCCCCTGCCAAGGTTTGAGATATTACTGGTGAATCTGCCGGCTCTACAGCAATAGCCTGAAAATCAGGTTTTTTGGGTTTTATAACTTCCACACATCCAGTGATAGTGCCACCAGTGCCAACACCTGCCACCACAATATCCACTTGCCCTTCAGTATCCTCCCAGATTTCTACAGCTGTCGTTTTGCGGTGAATGTCCGGATTGGCTGGATTTTTAAACTGTTGAGGAATCCAAGAGTTTTTAGTCTCTTTGGCCAGTTTTTCAGCCATTGCAATTGCCCCCTTCATACCCTTTGCTGCTGGAGTAAGAACCAAATCAGCCCCAAGCATTGAAAGAAGAGTTCGACGCTCCAAAGACATGCTCTCTGGCATGGTAAGTATAAGTTTGTAATTTCTGGCTGCAGCAACAAATGCTAAAGCAATACCGGTATTCCCACTCGTCGGCTCAATAATAACAGTATCCTGATTAAGAATCCCCTCACGCTCAGCAGCATCTATTATTGCCATTCCGATCCGATCTTTAACGCTAGACAGTGGATTGAAGAACTCACACTTCAACAGAACTTTAGCATCAAGACCCTCAGTAACCGTGTTGAGCCGCACAAGTGGCGTGCCTCCCACAGTCTCAACTATGTCGTTGTATATCTTTCCCATGACTTTAAGAGTGGCAAATCAAATGAACATACTTGCGCGTGAGGAGGCAAGATTTTTCGGGCAAAACAAAGCCTTATAGCACAAACAAAAAGTCCCTTCCAGAACGAGTCTGGAAGGGACAAATTGGGGGGTGGGCGCTCGCCACGCGCTCTTTCCCGTTGCAACCGTTTGGCACCCATTTTGTTAGGTCGATCGCTCCCCGACGCTATTCTCCGTGACTTGCGGAGTTATATCGGCCTCATAGCAGGGCCGTCCAAAGCTTTTTAAGCATATGGATTATTGGGTGAGGTTTATTTGCCCGTCCAGCCAATGGTTGCGGCCACTGACTCGCGGACCAAGCTGGGACAAGCAAGTAAATAATCATGTCCTAGCCCTTTGACACCAGGTCGGCCGTCGCTTTTGGCGACGCGTTTGCCTGCGCCACGGGTCTCGCCTCTTACCCCTCAGATTACCATTTCATTTACTTTGCAGCGCTAAAGTTTTTGCTTCATCGCCACGCTTCCAGATAGTTTTCACGGCCATCGTCTTTGGCTCGTGGCTATCCCGACACAAACCCCGGTTTTTTGTTCTCCTTTCGGAGGATTTCATCCGGCTGGCCATTTCTGACCAATTTTTGGTTTCCGCCGTGCTGATGTCTCAGTAGGTAATCATTACCTATTTGGCAACTGTGTTCAGCTTAGGCCCGAAGCAGACCCAAACATCTAACTCAACCCAATTCCTTAAAGAATTAGGTCGGATCAATCTACATTGAGGCAGTACATTAACAGACTCCATAGAGTAAGCCAAATGCCACAGTTTCAATCAATCAAGCTCGGGGCATCTTCTTTCGAGCTAACTTACGTAACCCGACACCCCTTGCCCCCTTGAAGTCTATTTCGCGTACACCGGAGCGCGAACCCCAGCGGACTTCAAGGTGAACTTTGCCTTCTCACCATCCAGTTAATTCTAATCAAATTGCACATCTTAATTCGCCAAAGGCAAATCCATACATACTACCCAATAAGACCGAATGGCTTGCTAGGGGGCAAGTGTATCAGCCTCACTCGCCCTTTTACCCGGTTATCCCGGGATTTATCTTGAGAAGGTCCAGCCGACTAATCGGCCTTCCGCTTCTGTTCTTTCAAGGAACTGCCTATAACTTACCATTAATTTAATTGTCGTCTACGCATTAGTACTTACACGTTGTAAACAATAGATTCTATACTCGTTATTAAAGATGGTTATTTTTCAGAGTAAAACATAGTATTACACCTACTAATTCACATTCACAAAGAAAAGCAAAACATCATTGTGTATAACTCAAATTCTTTGTGTGTTGTCTGTTATTTTATAATCCACCTTAAGTATAGTATCAGAAACGCATGAAACGGTATTTGCAATTCTACCTGACTATCCCAGCATTTGTTTTGCTGATAGTTTTGCCTGGGTGTGTAAAGAAATACTTCGTTGACACCAAGAGAAACAAGGCACAATTAGCCTTGTTCGTTCAAGGATTCCCACAGCAAGGAGAAGACACACAGTTACTGAAACTCTACCAAGCAAGGCCAAAACTTGTACATATAGATCCAAAACCAGTTATGAGAGGAAATTCAGGAATGATTACATCAAGTAAAGTGGTTGACACACAGGACGGCCTTCATGCAATTCAGCTGGATTTCACTACTCTAGGGCAATCGGTCATGGAGCACATAACCACAAACTTTAGGTCGAGGCAGCTTTATGTTGTCCTTGCACAAAATGACGATCATTCAAAAACCAATAAAGTCAAAATGACATGTATTGGAACACATTACATCAACCAAACATTCAGCACTCCATTGGTTTTCACTCCAGATGCCTCGAGGGAAGAATCAGAAAAAATTATCAAACTTTTAAATAAAACTCTAAAAGATTATTAAGGCAACAGTTGCCGCAACATCAGAAGCGTTGATAAGCTCTTACCAACAGATATCCGTAGCTAGAGCCGTCTACGGGCTGCCCTTTCTTTGTCTGATTTTCATTTTTATAGGGTGCGAGAACGATGAGCATAACTCAACAGCCGAGCCTCAGCCAGGCACTTCAGAAAATATTTTTCGCCCCTCTTTTACTTTCCCGACCAAAAATCGTGCGCTGTTGGATGACAACGGATCCGAAAATTTCTTTACACCCACAACAAAAGCTAAAACTTGGACTAGCGGAACCTTCGGTTGCGTCCGAAACAGTGGGTCTAGACTGCACGAAGGAATTGATATCGCAAGCATTGAGCGCGACCAGAACAATGAGCCCACTGATCCAGTATGCGCTGTGTTTAATGGTGTCGTAGTTCATGTTAATCGCAATACAGCCACTTCGAATTTCGGAAAATATATCGTGCTTTACCACAATCTTGATGGCTTTAGCTTCTACTCATTGTATGCCCATCTTAGCAAAATAGATCAAAATATTCAGATTGGCGCCCAATTACACGGCGGCAAAAAACTCGGAGTTTTAGGGACGACAGCAAATACTCGTGAAAAAATTGAAAATTGGCGCGCCCATTTACACTTTGAAATAGGAGTCCAAATTAATTCAAAATTCGAAGATTGGTTCCCAACTTGGTATAAAGATGGGAAAAACCATCATGGTAATTGGAGCGGTTTAAACCTGCTGGGCTTAGACCCAGCCGACATCCTTATAGAAGACCAATCTAAAAAAATAGACTTTGTAGAGCGCTTCGCCTCTGAGCCATTACTGTGCCGAGTACGTGTTTACCGTAAAAAAATTGATTACTTCGAAAGATACAAACAATTGTGCGTTAATGTGAGAACCGAGAAGGAACCACTAGCATGGGACATATCTTTTAATTTTTCAGGTGTACCCCTCAGAGCTGAAGCCTTTTATGGGGCAAAGAATAAACCACGAACAAACTATACTGTTCTTGAAGTTGATGAAAACGTGTACAACCAACATCGCTGTAGTGGATTACTTTTTAAGCGAGGTCAAAAATGGGAGTTTACCAGTAAAGGCCAACGCTTAATGAATCTTTTGATCTATAATTGATTCAATCTTGCGATAAACCTTCCTCCTCCCTACCCTCCGGCTCGATGGATTACAAACTCTCTGATCGTGCTGGTTCGCTGTCGCCCTCAATGACCCTAGCCATCACAGCTAAAGCTAAGGAACTGCGCGCTGCCGGTGAAGATATTATAGGCCTTGGTGCAGGCGAGCCTGATTTCGATACACCTCAGCATATAAAAGATGCCGCCTCAAAAGCCTTAAATGACGGATTCACCAAATACACGCCTGCTGCAGGAATTCCAGAATTACGTGAAGCAATCGCTCGTAAATTTGAAAGAGAAAACAATCTGTCCTATGATCCTAATCAAATTATTGTTTCATGCGGAGGTAAGCATTCGTGTTATAACGTAATGATGGCGATTTGCGATAAGGGAGATGAAGTCATTATCCCCGCACCTTATTGGCTGAGCTATCCAGAAATGGTTAAGCTGGCAGGAGCAAAACCTGTGATCATTCAAACAATAGATGATAACGAATTTAAGATAACTCCAGAGCAACTTGAAGCTGCTATCACAGACAAGACTCGAATTTTCATCCTTAATTCCCCAAGCAACCCAACTGGCTCTGTGTATTCACCCGAAGAAATCAGAAAATTAGGAGATATATGCATTAACAATGGTGTTCTTATCATGAGTGATGAGATTTATGAAAAACTTGTTTATGATGACGCTCAATTCCAAAGTGTAGCTTCCTGTTCCGAAGAGCATCAGGCGCATACAATTATCGTCCATGGGTTAGCAAAGGCATATTCCATGACTGGGTGGAGAATCGGTTTTCTAGCTGCCCCAGAGCCTATCGCAAAATCAATCAATGCCCTCCAAAGTCATAGCACAAGCAACCCTACCTCGTTTGCACAATCCGGAGCTGTGCAAGCTCTAAATGGGCCTCAAGATCATATTCAAGCATGGGGTTTAGAGTTTAATAAACGAAGGGCTCACGCTTACGAACGATTAAACAAAATGAAAAATATAACCTGTGTCAACTCACAAGGAGCCTTTTACCTGTTTCCAAATATTTCAGCAACCGGATTGAAATCAACTGAGTTCTGCGAAAAACTTTTATCAGAAGCAAAGGTTGCTGCAGTGCCAGGGATCGCCTTTGGTTCCGATGACTATATACGCATTAGCTATGCAACCAGCATGGTAAATTTGGATAACGCTTTGATTCGTTTGTCGGAGTTTGCCAGCAAGATATAGCACCGGAGCGGAAGTTAATTAATACACCAATTAGGCTCAATATCCTCATTAAGACTATTAGATAAATCGCCTTTTTCATGCATTAAATTTGCCAACAGACCGATCATAGCAGCGTTATCGGTACACATATCTGGCATGGTGATCTTCAATTCAATCCCCCTATTAGCACATTCTCTATTAAACTCTGACCGAAGATATGAATTGCGAGCAACGCCTCCTGATATTGTGATACATTTTAAATTTGTTCGCCTTGATGCTCGCACTGTTTTTTTCAAAAGGACTTCGACGATAGCCGCCTGAATGCTCGCGCATAAATCAGGTAATTTGTCGTCTTGAAAAAGAATGGAAGAGTTTTTTTCTAAGAAATATTTCACTGAAGTTTTGAGACCGCTAAAACTGAAATCATCGTTCTCCTGATTCAACATCGGCCTAGCAAAGTCGTATGCCTTGGGATTACCTCTCTTTGCCAACCTGTCAATCTCTGGGCCTCCAGGGTAGCTGAGCCCAAGAATCTTTGCTGTCTTGTCGAAACATTCACCAGCTGCATCATCTTTTGTTTGCCCAATTATTTCATGATTCAATGATCCGTTAACCTTAACTAACACCGTGTGTCCGCCACTTACTATCAGCGAGATATTAGGCTCAACATTATCTAAATACTTTCTGTTCAGGGTCTCTGAAAACCAAGGTGAATACAGATGAGCTGTCACGTGGTTTACCCCAATTAAGGGCTTATTAATGGAATAAGCCAAAGCCTGCGCTGCTTTCCAGCCTACCATTAAAGCAGGAGGAAGCCCAGGGCCCCGCGTGGCGCCAACTGCCATTATGTCATCAATATCGCAAGACGCTTTTGTTAAAGCCTCACTCGCCACTGATTTAAAATTTTTCAAATGCTCTCTCGTCGCAAGCTCGGGTACTACGCCACCATATTCAGAATGAACTTCAATTTGTGATGAAACGACATTGGATAATATCGTATTATTCCTGATAACTGCAGCACTTGTCTCGTCGCAGGAGGTTTCGAGAGCCAAAAGGCACATGTTAATTATTTTCCTTTATAGCATCCGCTAGTATCTCAAGAGCTTTTTTTAGCTGCGGGTCTTGAGCTTCACTTACCCGTTGGCGGTCTTCATCACTAAGACTATCTAGAACGCCGGGGGATCGCTTCATCATAATGTCGCGCATTCGCTCTGGTGACATCTCAATTAAATAATCAGGCTCAATACCAGTCTCGTGAATCACTCGATCACTTGGGGTGAAATATTTTGCAGTTGTTAGCCGAAGTGCTGACCCATCACGCATTGGAAGAATGCTCTGGACTGACCCTTTACCGAAAGTTTTCGACCCCACCAATTTAGCCCTATCAATATCCTGAAAACAGCCTGCAACAATTTCAGACGCACTCGCACTTCCGCCGTTAATAAGAACAACCAATGGCAAAATGCGGTGCATTTCTGATTTTGATAAAAACTGTTCCTGTTCTCTTTGGTTCCGGCCCTCTGTTGAAACAATTAATTGACCTTTTGGGATAAATTTTTCAGCAACACGTGCAGATTGAGG
>CAJWKQ010000153.1 GCA_913041895.1 uncultured Verrucomicrobiales bacterium | reverse complement strand
CAACTCGCCATGAGGATTGGCTGAAGATAAGTAACATGAACTGCATTGATTATGTACATCGACCCCTCTAACGTTAACACGGGCCAAGCCAGTGATGAGAGTTACTTTTTCCCCCACTTTTTTCAGCGGACTCAAAGTAGGCATCGCTAAAAAATTTTGGCTACCCTCTTCAGGGAAAAAATGATCTCTCACAAAACCCATCGGCGAATAAAACGAAGCAAAACGTAAAGAAGGCTCCTTTAATTTCTTGGTTAGCGCATCCTCTGCATACATCTCCAACCAAGGAAGGGCCATCATGCCACTTCCTGTACCTAACAAGAACTTACGCCTATCAATTTGTTTCATTGTTTTATCTTTTGGCTAAAAATTGAGTGAATCACTGTCTGTTTAATAAGGTCTCTCAATTTGTAATTATTACTCTCGCTTGCTTTCACAATTTCATCAACCGCAACTCTTTCCGACACGGTCAACTCTCGCCCTAGTCCGTAGGACAACAAATGCTTAGTGAAAGCCTTTGCAAACAAGTCCTTTTCAGCTAGAACAGCATCCTTAAACCCGACAACGTCTTCGAAAGGGTGCTTCCCGAATAATACACCACTAGCATCAACCTTCAAGCCCGTTCGATACGTGTCTCTCCAGCGACCTAGTAAATCATAATTTTCCAAAGCAAACCCCAATGGGTCAATTTTTTTATGACATCCAGAACATTGGGAGTCTTCGCTATGCCGTTTTAACTTCTGTCTTACTGTTAGTCCTTCTTTTTTAAGTGTTGTGTCGTCGGCATTTAAGTCAGGAATATTGTCAGGCGGAGGCTCCGGGGGATCATTGAAAATGACCGAAGAAACCCACGACCCTCGTGTGATAGGTAATGATCGAAACGGGCCGGATGTCATCACCATCACGGCTCCCGTTGTAATCACACCACCGAACCTTCTATCTTTTAGTGGCTTCCGAGTGAATTCAATATCCCGGAGGTTGACGTTAATGGCATAAGTAGCAGCTCTGCCTTGGTACCATTCTTCGAGCAAGTGGCTGCGGTATGTGAAGTCGGAATCGATTAATTCCATAATAGGTCTGTTCTCAATAAAAACAGTTTCAAAATTCAGAAGTGGTTCCAACATCATGTGCATGCCTCTCTTGTAGGATATTTTATCATCACCACCGAAGTAGTAACTTCTGTGAGTTTTAAAATCAGGTGATGCAGAAACTAAATTGTTAATCTTTAGCCATTGAGGGGCAAAACTGTCGCAGAAGTTTTTCACCCGACGATCATTGAGCATCCGATCAACCTGGGCTTCGAGGACTTCTGGATCTTGAAGCTTCCCTTCCCCTGCTAATGCCAATAACTCGTCATCAGGAATCGAGCTCCACAGAAAAAATGACAGGCGGGTCGCCAAATTATATGAGGCATGATTAGGCAAGTCGTCACTTGCCTTGTTGTGAACCATAATAAACCGCGGAGAAGCCAATGCCCCTGATACTACATCCTTCATGCTTTTGGTGAAATCACCACTTTCCTTATACTGCTTATCAAAATATTCCGTGTACAAATTTAAGGTTTTTGCATCAGCTGGAGACCTAAAAGCCCTGAGAAGAAATTCCCGAATGCGCTTATGTGCTATTACTTCAATCGGCTGATTCAGTTCTGGTTTAACATCATTCTTGCGTTTCCAGCTCCCCACCATTTCCTCTTTGGCGACATCTTGTTTACCCTTCGCTATTTCCTCAATCCGGGGCTTACTAAGCCCCGATCGAAACAAGCGAACATCATTAAGATCCCCGTGAAAAACTTCCTTCTGATGATACGATCCGATCTCCATCGGCTCCATACTCTGAGTGTAAAGCTTGCCCACAATCGCCTTACTCCCGACCTGCTTCCCATCCAAATAGAGATTCATTTCCTTCCCATCGAAGGTCCCAGCAACGTGATGCCACTTGCCATCTCCAAGGTCACTTGGTTTCACTGGGGCGCCGAATTCCACATATTGGCCTTCAATGCCCGCACCCATCCAAATTCCCCAAGTTCCATCAGTTTCACCAATGGCCAATAACTGGCGCCTCCACGAATCCTCACGACGAACAATGGTCTGCCAATTTTTAGTTACTTTTGTTGGGCGAATCCAAGCACTAATAGTCAGCCCTGAGCTATGAGTTACAACAGATTTATCTGCGGTAATAGAACCGAATCCCTGAGTCAATGGCCTCTGTGATGGATCCTGAAATAGATCATTCCAAATCTGACAGTTTTTATCAAAATTCTCAGCATTCACAACGGACCGACTAAGTTCCAAAAAGGACTCCATTAGCGTTGGCGTCAAACTTAGATGATCACCGCGATTGTTGAACCCGTTTTCTGCGGGAGGATCTTTTGGAAAAGCCATAACTCCCAGCAACCGATTCTCCAACATCTGCTGAAGCCCCATAATTCGATTACCCACTCTTGCAACTTTGGGCATTTTGCCGGTTTCGGGTCTGAAATAATTATTGTGGTCTCTAATAATCCGATCGTTGATCGAGTAAACCCACGACTTAAGATCGAACAAGTCTCTTACCGCATTACCGTATTCAAAACGATTCATCCGCCTAAGACGAAGCGGGGCTGCAGGAGCGCTATTAGCCATGGCATTGTTAAATGCATTCTCCAGCTGAATTAACATTACTTTGCGCTGGTTGGCACTGGGCTGCTTTTCCTCCTCGGGAGGCATTTCGTTTTTATTCAATGCCTCAATCATCTTTTCAATTAATTCTGGATTCTTCTCTAGATCTGCCCATGAATCGTAGTCCGTCAGCTTGACCTTGCCTTTGGTTTTTTTTGTTCCATGGCAGTCGTAGCAATACTCTTGAAGAATGGGCCTAATGCCCTTGGCAAAGTCATTAACACTTTCAACACTGTCTTGAGCTTTAACTGAAGATAGGCAGGCTAATAAAACCAAACCCGTAGTAGCCAAGTAATTATTTTTCATCTCCCGAAGCCCTGTTCCCCGTCGGGCGATTTTTGTGAGTAGGAGGTGTTTCATTATTGTTTGAAGACCGATTCGATTTTGACCTAGGTAGTGGGCTTTAGATTGGGTCGCTGCGGGGCCGATACTAGGCGGCTGTGGAGGGCCGGGTCAAGGTAGAGGGATATCTAGGTGTGTTTACGATCAAACAAAGACGCGATCTCCCAACAAAATGTAAACCATTCTAACAGGATATATTGTGAAAAAAATCAAACATTGAAATCGCAATTGTAGGATGGGCTTGTACGCTTCTGGCAGATGACTGCCATCCGAATCACCTTCATTGCTCTGTCACTCTCTCTGGCAAGCGCATTTGGGCAATACCAACTGCCGCCTCTGGAAAAAACGATCGAGGATCCGTCTACTGGCCTCAACGTGCAACCGGGCTTCGTCGTCGACCTTGTTTACAAGGTGGACAAGAAGAAGTATGGTTCTTGGATAGTCATGGCCTTTGATAGCAACGGTCGCTTGGCAGTATCCGACCAAGGAGGGGCCGGTACATTCTTGATCGAAATCCCCAAGCCAGGAGAGACATTCGATGAAACCAAGGTCAAGAAGCTCAACGTAAAGTCCTCCTTGTACGGGATGCTCTACGCCTTCGATCACCTCTACATGATGGGGCATAAAAAACTCACCCGAGCGAAGGTCTTGCCAAACGGAGATTTAGGGCCGACTGAATTCCTGGCGGAGATGAATGGAGGCGGCGAACATGGCCCTCACTCCATCGTTGTCTCTCCGGACGGGAAAAATCTTTACGTCATAGCGGGCAACTACACCAAACCCCCGAAATACCAAAAGACCCGCATTCGGGACAACTGGAAAGACGATTACCTTCTGCAGAACTATGCCTACGGGCACAACGGGGGAGGTAAGGCTCCAGGCGGATGGGTCATGAAAGTGAGCCCGGACGGCAAGGAACGGGAGATTATGAACATGGGCTACCGTAACCCGGTTGACTTCGCCTTGAACCGCGATGGTGAGCTCTTCGTTTACGACGCGGATATGGAATGGGATATCGGTGCTCCCTGGTATCGGCCCACTCGCATCAACCATGGTGTTTCCGGTGGTGAAAGCGGCTGGCGGGCGACCTCCAAGAAGTGGCGCAAATACTTTCCCGATACGGTGGGCTCGGTGATCGACGTCGGCCCCGGTTGCCCCACCGGTGTGATCGCCGGGACCAACACGAAATTTCCCACCCATTACCGCGACGCCCTGTTTATCTGCGACTGGACCTTTGCCACCATGTACTCGATCCACCTGAAGCCCAATGGTTCGTCCTATATCGGGGAAAAGCGTGAGTTTATCTCCAACACCAAGGGATCGCTGGCCTTGACCGATGTCGACGTTGGTCCGGATGGTAACATGTACTTCTGTGTGGGTGGCCGCGGTGGCCAATCCTACCTCTACCGGGTGTCCTACAAAGGGAAAGCCTCCACGGAACTTTCAAAACTGGATACCACAAGTCGGCATGCAAAGGCGCGCGCTACCCGGCATATGCTAGAGGCCTTCCACGGTCAACCCAACCTCATGGCCCTCGAAAAGGCTTGGCCCTATCTCAATGACGATGACTATCACCTGCGTTACGCAGCCCGCATTGCCATCGAGTGGCAGGACGCTAATACTTGGGCTGACAAAGCTTATTCGGAAAAGGATGATCTGGCAGCCATTCATGCCTTGCTCGGTCTCGCCCGTAGTGACTTGAAAGGTAGTTTGGCACCCAGCGTGAAGCGTCTCCTGAAAGTCGACTTCGACAAGCTCGACAAAATGGGCCAGCTCGCCCTCTTGCGGACCTACGGTGTCATCATGAGTCGCGGCGGAAAACCGGAAGCCGGCCAAGTAAAAGCCATCGGCGAACAACTGGACCCCCACTTCCCAGCAGAGGACGACAACCTCAACGAGGAACTGTGCCGCGTGCTCTGCTACTTGCAACACCCCTCGGTGGTGGAGAAAACCGTCTCCCTAATGCAAACCACCAAGGCTAAGGTGCCTGACTTCGATGCCGAAGTCATGAAGCGCAACAAGGGTTATGGCGGACGCATCCTAAGCTCAATGGAATCCAACCCCAATATACTTAACATTCATTTCCTCTTTTGCCTGAAGGACGTCCAGAAAGGCTGGACCATGGATCACCGCAAGGTCTACTTGGCTGAATTGAAAACCCTTATGTCCAAGAAGGGTGGCAACATGTTCACCGGCTACATCCAAAAAATCAGGGATTCTGCGATTGCTTCGGTGCCCGAAAAGGACAAGGCCTCTCTCCAATACCTTATGGGCGAGGTGAAAAGCATCGATATCGCAAAATTGCCTAAGGCTAAAGGCCCCGGGGTTTCCTGGACGATTGACACCGCGCTCAAGATGCTCAAGGAGGAGCCCCTGATAGGTCGTAGCTTAGCAAATGGCAAAAAGATGTTCTCGGCTGGGCTCTGCGCGGCCTGCCACCGTTTTGGCACCGAAGGCGGTGGCATTGGCCCCGACTTGACTAACCTAGCCAAGCGTAGCGACTACAAATCCATCCTCGAATCAATCGTGCAGCCCAACTTGGTGGTATCCGAACAGTTCGAGCAACATGAATTGAAAATGAAAAACGGTTCGGCGGTCATGGGGCGTATCGTGATGGATGAAAAAGACACATATTCCCTTGTCCAGTCCGGGTTCGAACCCTTGAAGCTCAAGAAAGTCAAGAAATCGGACGTCGTCTCCAAGAAAGGCTCCAAATTATCAATGATGCCACCTGGTTTGATAAACTCGATGAACGCGGATGAACTGAAAGACCTAATTGCCTACTTCGTCTCCCAAGGAGATTATCGTCATCCGGTTTACAAGAGGCCCAAGCCGACCAAGAAACTAGATATCGAGATAACCAGTGCGATTTATGGAATTGAAGGTAACTCTCAGAGGAGTATGGATGTCAGCAAGCCCATCAAGCAATACCTAGACGCCCGAGAGTACGAATTTGAGATCACCAATATCTTTGCAGGTCGAGACCCGGCTCCCGGAATAACCAAAGTGCTACTCCTCAAATATAAGTTTAACGGCAAGACGTTCAGTAAGAAGATCAAGGAGAATGGTCTCGTTTCTTTCTACGAATAGTTACTCCGGCAAATCGGCCAGCAAGCTATTCTTTAATCTGGCTGTAGAGATGAATGATGGAGTCACTACCACACGTATTGACATCATCGATTATTCTACCCTCCCCCCTGGGAATATTTCACACTGATAATCTTGAACATTAAGAAATCATTCATCTCTTTGTGCTTTGCATTGATGTTATCAGGCTGTTCTACAGCTAAGTATTACTCTCATGCTGTAGTAGGCCACCTGCAACTGACAACGGGGCAAACCCCAATCCAAAAGGTCATTGATAATGAAAGAACCGAGAAGGAAATTAAACGTCAGCTTGAGTTAGTTATTGAGTTAAGAGAATTTGCAGAAACCAAACTTAATCTGGACGTTGGTAAAGCTTACTCCAAATACAAGCACCTGGATCGCCCTGCTGCAGTCTGGGTAGTTTACGCTGCCCCAGCATTCTCAACAGAGCTCCAATCATGGAAGTACCCTGTTGTTGGCGAGTACCAAAGCAAGGGCTTCTTCAAGGAGTCGATGGCAAAGGATTACTCAGCAAACCTTAAGGAAGAGGGATTTGATGTATATCTCGGTGAGGCAACGGCATATTCAACACTGGGCTGGTTTAATGATCCCCTGCTTAGCACATTCCTTGATGACAGTGATGAGGAACTAGCAGAAGTCCTGTTCCATGAGCTAACTCATCGCACCTATTACTTAAAGGGAGATACCATGTTCAATGAAAGCTTCGCCACTGCCTTTGCTCAGAAAGGAGTGCAGCTTTGGCTTAAGGAAAAGGGCGAACTTAAACGACTAAAGAAGTATCAGGACACCCTCAGGAGAAGAGATGAATTCAGAGGCGTGCTTCAAGAAGCAAAGACTCAACTTGGATTAATCTACAAAAACACTAGCAACGATCCAGCGGAGACTCTTCAGAAACGCAAACAAGAGTTCTTTCAATCATTCAAGAGGACCTGTCTTAATTTAAGGAAGAAGTGGAACAGTAATGACGCACTTGAGGGTTGGATTGATGAGGAGGTTAATAATGCAAAGCTTGCAGCTTCATCTATCTACCTTTTAAAGGTGCCTTACTTTACCGAGCTTTGGGGCCAAGCAGATGAGGATCCAAAGGTCTACATGGAGCTGGTCAAAAAGCTTTAAGGTTAATTAGAGATCATTTGCCTTCAACTTTTAATTCTTTGCTAATTTCTTTCATATCCATTTACCAATGATTTGACAGTATCTAGGGCACTTAGAAAACCATTTATTCTTTGACTTGTAATATTATTTTCAAGGCCAATTTCTCTTAATATCTGCTTTCCATCTAAATTAATAATTTCAGATATGCCCCTACTATTAACTACATGTTGCAATATTGATAATAAACCTCTCACAATATGTGCTTCTGAATCTATCTCAATAAAAAATAAATTTTCTTTTTTGTAACATACAACCCATGATCTAGATGCACATCCAATAATTAAATTTTTATCAATTTTCAAATTATTAGATATGCCCTTATTATTTTTACCAATTTCAATTAAATATTCAAACTTATCTAGTTGATTATCAAACAATAAAAAATTATTCTTTATCTCTTCTAAATTTGTATTCATATTTAATTTAAGCTAGATATTCTCTTATCTAAATAATCCTTAATATCTAC
>CAJWKQ010000152.1 GCA_913041895.1 uncultured Verrucomicrobiales bacterium | reverse complement strand
CGCTGGCAATGGCCAAACTCAAGGTGCGTCGCATCAATTTTACTGGCCACCTTAAGCCGGGTGTATATGCCAAGGATGTGGCGTTGGCTTACATCCACCACCTTGGGGTGAACGGTGGTGTGGGCTATGCTTATGAGTTTGGCGGTGAAGTCATCGATAAGATGACGATGGAAGAGCGAATGACCGTTTGCAATATGTCCATTGAAGGCGGTGCGCGTTGCGGTTACGTGAATCCCGATCAAACGACTTTTGATTACCTTAAGGGTCGCGATTACTGCCCTGAGGGTGAGGCTTGGTACAGGGCGGTCGCCGATTGGCAATCCATTGCTTCAGACACCGACGCGTCGTATGACGACACGGTTGAAATTAAGGGAGAGGAGATTGAACCTTTTGTGACTTGGGGGATTACTCCTGCACAATCGATTGGAGTAGGGCAGGATTTGCCCAAAGTGAATTCTTTTGATGAGGCCGATCAGCTGGTCGTAAAAGAGGCCTATGAGTACATGAGTTTTGAAGAAGCCAAGCCGATTGCGGGGACGCCGGTGAATGTCGTTTTTATTGGTTCTTGTACTAACGGTCGGCTTTCTGATTTGCGTGAGGCAGCCAAGTTTGTAGCGGGCAAAAAAGTGGCTGATGGAGTGCGTGCTCTTGCTGTGCCCGGTTCACAGGAAGTGGATCGTTTGGCGAAGGATGAAGGCCTTGATAAGGTTTTTAATGATGCGGGTTTCCAGTGGCGTGAAGCAGGCTGTAGTATGTGTCTAGCCATGAACCCGGACCAGCTCTCAGGTAATGAAATCAGCGCCAGTACCTCCAATCGAAATTTTAAGGGACGGCAGGGTTCACCTACCGGTCGCACGCTACTAATGAGTCCGGCGATGGCAGCAGTGGCTGCAGTGGAAGGTAAGGTGAGTGATGTGCGCCAGTATTTGGAGGATTAGATAATGGCAGGAGAAATAGTCAGCACAATCGCCGGTCCAGGTATTCCACTTCGCGGCAACGATATAGATACAGACCGGATCATCCCTGCGCGTTTTCTCAAATGCGTGACTTTTGATGGTATTGGAGAGCACGCCTTTGAGGACGATATCAAGGGCTTGGCTGACAAAGGGGAGTTTCATCCCTTTGCTGATGAATGTTTTGCCAACGGGTCTATTTTAGTGGCCAACAAAAATTTCGGTTGTGGCTCCAGTCGGGAGCACGCCCCTCAATCACTAAAGCGTTGGGGGATTGAAGCAATTGTGGCCGAGAGTTATTCAGAAATTTTTTATGGTAACTGCGTGGCTTTGGCTATGCCTTGCTTTACTGCTGATCACGATACATGTGTGAAGCTGCAGGACATAATCGAGAATAAACCCACTGCGGAATTAAGAATCGAAGTTGCTGAAGCCACGATTTCAATCGGGCAGGAAACGATTCAACTTGAAATTCAATCCGGAGCTCAGGGTCAGTTTTTGGACGGTTCATGGGATGCTCGTGCCGGTCTTCTGGAAAATCTGGATGGGGTTAAGGAAGTTGCGGCCAAGCTTCCTTACGTTTCCAATTACGTGTAACAGCTCATTATAATATCCGTTAGGGTTTATAATAGGAATGGCGGTTAATCCCCTCTATAGTTCGGCTTAGCGAGCGATGATTATTTACCATAACCCACGTTGTTCCAAGAGTCGGCAGGCATTGCAGCTGTGCAGGGAAGCTGGAAGTGAAATAGAGGTAATTGAATATCTCAAGACACCTTTTGATGAATTAGTATTATATGATCTTTTGAAAAAGTTGGGCAAGAAAGCACACGAGATAGTTCGCACTAAGGAGGAGGTTTACTCTCAGCTTGAGCTTTCAGCCGATTCCACTGAAGATGAAATCATTGCGGCTATCATTAAGTATCCCGCACTTTTGGAGCGACCCATTGTGGTAAAAGGCAATCGGGCCGTAATAGGGCGCCCACCCGAGAATGTTAAAACGCTGTTTTAGGTTTTGTTTCTGTCAATGGTTCTGCTGCTGAAGGACAACCCGATGCAGCATTATTTTTGAGGTAAACGCATGTATGCACGTACTTCCGGGTCGCCAAGGAATACTAGAATGATGATTCCACAAACCATACCCCAAATGTCACAGTTGATGACATTAACGATACCCATTATCGCTGTAGTTCTCACACCTTGATAGGCATCCCAGGGATCGGATCCCAAAAGTTGACTGCCTTTGATGATGGCCATGATGCCGTGAACAAGCCCGTAGATGGCGATGAACCACAGGCAAAAAGTACCTAAGAGTAAACTCAACCCTCCCAGTGTCGCGAAAATTCCCATAACCAGAATCATGATGGATATCGCCTGCACTTTGCCCGGTTTTTTTGCTTGTAACGGGACGTGGGCTTGCCCGGGCGCATAAGGGGTTGCCGCCGTCTGCTGGGATACGCTTGTTGAGGGGCTATCGGGTGTTTGAGGTGAAGAGGAGGTGAGCTCTTTTAGGTTGGATGCCGGTTGAAAGTCGCCTCCATCCTTTTTGACCATAGATTTATCGTTTAGGCGTTTTTGCGAATAGAGCTTTCGCATTTGCTCTAAATTATAAGGGCCGTATTCTTTGTCATCTCCCCCGATAAAATAATATTCACCCATTTCTATTGATGGGCTGACTGGTGTTTGAGGGGAAGGTGAAGGGGGAGTTTCGGGATCGGGTAAAGGTGCAGTTTGGGGCGAAGAGGAGGAGAGTTCTTCCAGGTTGGACGCAGGCTGGAATTCGCCTCCATCCTTTTTTACCATGGATTTACTATTCAGGCGGTTCTGGGAGCATAGATCCCGCATCTTCTCCAAACTATAAGGGCCGTATTCTTTGTCATCTCCTCCTATAAAATAATACTCAGCCATTTTACTTGTTCCCTTGCTTGATCGTTAGTTTATCCATTCTTGTCAGAAAACTGGGGAAGACTGTACCCCAAGGCTCCAATTAAAGCGAATATCAATATTAGGGGGAAATTCAACAGATATAATACATGTGATTACATTTATTCCCAGACTAATTTTACTGCTATTCAGGGCTTTTCCATTACAATGTCGAGATGGTTTGCTGGGTGGGTCTATTAATTAATCATTTATTGTTCTCTTTGCGTTCTTAATGTAACCTACAATTATGGCTTCAGGTCATGATCATTCCAATGCGTTCAGTGATTTTCATGGAACGTTACGTGAGGGAGTGGCACTTACTGACCGGCGTGGGATGATCAAGGCGGGCATGGCCGGGTTGGCAGGTTTGTCGCTACCTAGCCTCTTGCAGGCACGCGAGTCGGCCAAGAAGTCCGGCCGGGCTATGGGTGGACACAAGTCTGTTATTCTTCTTTGGATGGCTGGTGGGCCAAGCCATATTGATACCCTCGATCCCAAGCCGTATTTGCCTGAGAACAGACGCGGGCCATTTGGCTCGATCCCCACCACGTTGCCGGGCGTTCATGTGTGTGAGCATTTGCCCAAGTATGCCAAGCTCACCGATAAATTGACCATCATTCGTTCAGTTGATGCGCGCGGCAGTAATCATCAGCCCAATCAGGTGATGCAGACTGGCAACCGTGCTGCCGCGCCTCGCGCCAATCGTGAAGGCAAAATGTATCCGGCCATCAGCTCGGTTGTCGGTCAGCGATATGGGGCGAACCAACCCGGTTTGCCGCCCAGTGTGCACTTGAATGTGCGTGACAAGACTCACTTTGCCTGGGGCGGTTGGTTAGGTAAGCAGCATGATCCTCTCGTGGGAGACAATCCCTCCAAGCTATTTCAATTACCCAGCGAAATCTCAATTAACCGTTTGGATAATCGGCGTTCCCTGTCTCAGTCATTGGAACGGTTGCGTCGTGATATAGATCAGAGGGGTGATATTGAGGCGATGAATACATTCGGCCAGCAGGCTTACGATTTGGTAACTGGTGCCCGGGCCCGTGAAGCCTTTGATATCACCCGTGAACCGCAGAAGGTGCGCGATTGCTACGGTAAACATGCGTGGGCACAAAAGGCACTTTTGGCGCGCCGCCTTGTGGAGTCGGGAGTGTCCTTTGTTACGATTGACCTTTCCAATCACCGTGCTTCTGGAACGTGGGATACCCATGGGGATAAAGCTGTTGGTGGGGTCTACGGAGGAATCGTCAGCGGACTGAAACCGCTTTTGCCGGTGTTCGATCATCTCTATTCAACCTTGATTAATGACCTGAGCGATCGGGGGCTATTGGATGAAGTGCTGGTGATTGCCATGGGCGAATTTGGTCGTTCCCCCATTATGGGAACTCAGGCCGGATTTACGGGAGGCCGCAATCACTGGCCTTCAGTGATGAGCATGACCTTGGCTGGTGGAGGCTTTAATCACGGGCAGGTGATTGGTGCCTCAGACAGGGATGGAGGCCAGCCGGGTGAACGTCCGGTGACTCCCGGCGATTTGGCCGCCACCATCTACCATCATTTCGGCATCCCTTTGGATGGCACCTACGAGGATCATCGCAATCGCCCGCGTTATATCGTTGAAGAGGGTAAACCGTTGGGTGAACTGCTTTAGGTTTCAGTTTTCCATCTTTTGCAGGGCAGCGATGACTTCATTAATGTGATCATTTAGGTCCATCTCCAAAAGTTCGGCTCCTTGATCAATGTCCTCACGGCTGACTGCGGCGGCAAAGTTTTTGGCTTTGAGTTTCTTGCGCACACTCTTGGCTTTCATTCCATTGAGTCCTTCGGGGCGTACGTAAGCCACTGCAGTCACAAACCCGCACAGTTCGTCCACCGCAAAGAGCGTCTTGCGGATAGGCCGGTCCAATGGATATTCCGTTTGGTTCCATTCAGCGTGTGAGAGAATGGCGCCAACAATTTCCTCATCCACGCCACGTTCACGTAAAATCTTCGCGCCTTCTTGGGTGTGCTCCGGGACATTGGGCCAGCGTTCATAATCAAAGTCATGTAAGAGGCCGGTTAATCCCCATTGATCTACATTTCCCTCAAGACGTTCTGCATAATGCCGCATTGCTGCTTCCACTGAGAGGGCATGGCCAATTAAGGATTCAGACTGGGTGTATTCTTTCAGTAATGTGAAAGCTTCATCACGGTTCATGGAGCTCCAGAGCCTCGGGCAAGCTTTGGTATAGGGAAAGTTTAAAAACCCGGTTTGTTTTTTAAATGGCTTCAGCCGTGCAATCTGTCACACTCAGAGCCATCCATGAAACGTTTGGTTCCCATCCTCTTTGCCTTTCTTTTGCCCTGTATTACTTCAGCCAAGGATAAGCCCAACATCCTCTGGTTGATCACCGACAACTGTAATCTGGACTTCGGTTGTTTCGGTCGGCAGGGGGTTCATACCCCGCACCTCGATCAATTGGCTGTGCAGGGCGTGCGCTACACGCGGGTTTTTGCCACTGCACCCGTTTGTGCACCCAGTCGATCGGCTTTCATGACCGGTATGTATCAGACTTCAGTTAACCTGCATCACTTTCCTGATCATCGGGATGATGGCTTTCGATTACCCGAAGGCATAAGACCCCTTACCCATCGGCTCAAGGATGCGGGTTATTTAACCGGTTCCATTAAAAAAATGGGCAAGCAAGTGGTGGGTTCCGGCAAGCTTGACCTTAATTTTGTAAATGAAGGCAAAATTTTTGAGAGCACCAACTGGGATGAAATCAAAAAAGGTAAACCCTTCTTCCTGCAGGTGAATACTCCGGAAGCGGAATATGATATTTACGACTTTCGCACAAACCGGCCTGAGCGCATTAAGTGGTGGGGCGAGGAGGAGCACGTCCAGTATGCCAAACCTGAATCCGTGGTGCCTCCGGCTTACTTTCCCAAGCACAAAACTTCCAATGAGGAATGGGCGCGCTATCTGAACTCGGTTTCAAATATGGACCGGCGTGTTGGTATTGTTTTAAAGGAGCTTCAAAAGGAGAAGCTTCTGGATGACACGATCATTATTGTCTTTGGCGACAACGGCCGCGTCGATCATCGCAGCATCCATTGGGTTTACGATACCGGTCTACATGTGCCCATGATCATTAAGTGGCCCAAGAATTTCCCTGCGCCCGAAGGTTTCAAGCCGGGTACGGTCAATGAAGAGGTGATTAGCCTTCTTGATTTAACTGCCACTACTCTGTCTCTGGCCGGTGTAGAGCGTCCTCTGGGCATGCAAAGCCGTGTTTTCCTCGGCAAAAACCGAGATCCTCAAAGAAGATATGCCTTCAGTGCCCGCGACCGCGTGGATGATGTGCCTTTTCGCCTGAGGTCGGTTCGAGGCAAGCGTTACCATTACATTCGCAATTTCCAACCCGAGCTCAACTTTGGCACCTATGTTAACTTTTACAAAGAGAAGTGTTTTCCCGTGCAGCAGGTGATGCGTGAGCTATACAAAAAGGGAAAACTTGATCCGCACCTCATGCCTCTCTTTACTGAATTTCGGCGTGAATACTTTTTTGATACCGAGGCTGACCCTAATGAATTGAATAACCTCATTGACTCCACCCGCCCTGAACACCTTAAAGCCCTCACCGAAATGCGTGCTGCACTCGATACCTGGATTAGTGAAACCGGCGACATGGGCTGGCAAAAAGAGCCGCCTGAGAAGATAGAGAAATTCAGAGCCGTGATGTACGACTGGTTCGGTGCGCCTGAATGGCATCCATATAAGCCTAAACATTCCTCATCGGCCTTGGAGAAGATTAATCAGGGGCGAATCATTGAGGACTGATTTTAACCGCTTGGAACACCTGATTGGGTGAAGGAAAATTAATACAGGGAATTTACTACAATGAATAAGCGCGATTTCTTGAGGCTTCCAGTTGTTTCAAATGGGGCGGAATATTTGGTTATGGGGCATTTGATGAGGAGGAATATTCTTACTTATAAGGCTCCAGAGGGTAATGAAGGATACGACCTAATTTGCATTCATCCTGATCCAAGATATACGCCGAAGAAAAACGAATCTTCTCAAGTAAGAGTTCAAGTCAAAAGCCGATATGCAACTGACTGTGATCGAGGGTTTCCTATTAAAGAAAAATCATTGGATGCCTTTGATTTTCTAATTGTTGCATTTTTAAACATTGGCAAGTTTTTTGGCAGCAACGATGGGTCAACGGGCAGTGCGGAGCCCGAATTCTTCACGCTATCTCAGCAATTCATTAAAGACCACCATGATACGACTTCGAGTTGGCAAAAGGTGAAATTGAAAAAACTGAAGGAAGAAATTGAGCCTTGTAGGAGTGAAGATGGTTTTGAATTAATTGCTAATGCATTGGGCATTCCGCGGCCCAGAAAAAAGAAAGGCTGAAATGAAACATTTATTTATTTTCTTTCTGGCGTGCGGCCTCTTTTCCATCGCCCAAGCTAAACAACCCAACTTCATCCTCTTTATCACTGATGACATCTCGTGGGATGACCTCGGTTGTTACGGTAGTAAGGTCGCCAAGACACCGCACCTCGATCAAATGGCCAAGGAAGGGATGCGGTTTAATAATGCTTACCTAAGTATCAGCAGCTGTTCGCCTAGTCGTTGTAGCCTGATCTCCGGCCGTTACCCGCATAATACTGGCGCAGCCGAGCTCCACACCACTTTACCGGCTGATCAGCCGGTTTTTCCCGAAGCCCTGCAGGCAGCCGGTTATTACACCGCACTCTCAGGCAAGCATCACATGGGTAAGGCAGTGAACCGCGGGTTCGACCAAGTTTCCGGCGGTAAGGGCCCCAGCAAATCGGCGGATTGGGTGCCGATGCTGCGTGAGCGCCCGAAGGATAAGCCATTCT
>CAJWKQ010000151.1 GCA_913041895.1 uncultured Verrucomicrobiales bacterium | reverse complement strand
CTGCACCCGCACCCGGAGCAGCACCTGCACCCGCACCCGGAGCAGCACCTGCACCCGCACCCGGAGCAGCACCTGCACCTTTACCTGATCAAGGTGTCCCAACTTCAGGGGTAGCTCCTGCTCCGATGATTGGAGCAACGCCCGCTCCAATGTCGGGTCCCGGAGATGAAACCACTCCTCCAGGAAGTCCGCCCATAACTGCTCCTTCGCCAGAAGGTGGTCCAGTTCCAGGAGCTCCCGAACCTCAACCTTTGCCAGGAGCTTTACCAGGATCGGCTTCTTCTTTAGAATCTTCTTCAGCTGGTAGTGAAGCTTCTACGGGAGGGGATAAAATTGATATGATTCTCGCTGTAGTGGCCTTTCTTGTCACCGTTGGCTTTGTTGTCATACTTCTTATCTAAGTAAAAATCGCTTTCCCTCTTCTGTTTACGGATTTATACTTCACCCTTATGGCTTCTGATAATGTAGTTGTGGTTACCGCTGGTAACTTTGAGAGTGAGGTAGTGCAAAGTGATGTCCCTGTGCTAGTGGATTTCTGGGCACCTTGGTGTGGTCCCTGTAAAATGCTTGGACCAGTGATTGACCAGCTTGCTGATGAGTATGCAGGCAAGGCAAAGGTGGCCAAGATAGATATTGAGTCAGACGAAGATACCAAGCAACTCGCCGTGACACATGGAGTTTCGAGTATCCCTGCATTAATGGTGTTTAAGGGGGGAGAAAAAGTGGAAGAAACCATTGGGGCACAAGCCAAACCCGCTTTGGCGACAATGATTGATAACGCTTTAGCCTAGTCAATTTGGGGAGAAAAATGAACCTCCCCGATCTTCAAAGTGATGTCGATTTAAGGCAGCGGGAGTTTCCTGTTTGTACGCATAAGGTGTATCTTGCACACGCTGGAGTGTCGCCTGTTCCTGCGTGTGTTACACGCGAGGTTTCCAAACAAGCTGAAACCGCCGCATTAGATGATCAGGAAGAAGGCCTTTCCGAATTGCTCCGTAGCACCCGCCATCGTGCGGCGCAGTTGCTAGAGGCTGATAAGAGTGAAGTAGCACTCATTGGCTCCACTACAGCAGGGATCAGCGCAGTGGCTAATGGACTTCATTGGAAGAAAGGTGATGAAATTCTTGTTTATCGTGAGTGTTTCCCCGTCAATGTTTACCCTTGGCAGTCACTTGAATCACGTGGCGTAAAAATCAATTGGCTGAATGTACCTGCTTTAGGGGAGATTACGCCTGAGTTGGTTTTTGGCCAACTTACTAATAAAACAAAGCTAGTTGCTCTCGCTTCCTGTCACTTTATTTCTGGTTGGCGCATTGATCATAATGCTATCGGGCGGCTGTTAAGGGAGCGTGGTATACTCTTTTGTCTCGATGCAATTCAAACACTGGGCGCATTTCCAACTACAGTTAAGTATGTAGATTTTCTGGCTGCTGATTCGCATAAATGGCTTTTAGGGCCATGTGCAGCAGGCGTGTTTTACGTGCGGCGTGAGTTGCAGGATAAACTCGATCCCTCAGCTTTTGGTTGGAATAACGTACGTTGCCCTGATTATGTTGCGCAGGAGACAATGAGTCTACGCAGTGACGCTCGCCGTTACGAAGCTGGTAGCTTCAATATACTGGGTATTGCCGGACTCAATGCTGCGCTCGGACTGCTGCTTGAGGTGGGTATCGACAACATCGTCTCCGATCTCGCCGCCAAACGGGCGTGGCTGGTTGAGGTGCTGCAGGCGAGGGGCTACGAGGTTTTCCATCCCGATGTAACCAGTAGTGGCATCACCAGTTGCTGGCGCGAGGGTGCTGACATGAAGGAGCTGTGTGAGAAGCTGGCCGCTGAAAATATAATCGCCTCTGTGCGCAGCGACCGTTCGGGTCGCAACTATCTCCGCTTTTCTCCACACTTTTATAACACTAATGAGGAGTTAGAGCGAACGGTGGGGTTATTGTAGGTGGTATAAAAGTGGTGCAAGGAGGAATTTGCACCTACTATTAATCCCACCTTTCAGCCACACTTGGTGATGTTGGGTAAAACCTTTCCCAAGCTATGCTTGCCTCATCTTGACCCGGTGGGCTTTACTGCCCCGGTTTTATATGGATTCGGAGTTACTGGAGAAGGCAAAGGCGTACGGGTTTTCGGACCGTCAAATTGCGCATTTGACGGGTCGCACGGAGGATGAGGTGCGCGCGGAACGCAAGGCATCTGGTTTTGTACCAGCATACCGGCTGGTAGACACGTGTGCGGCGGAGTTTGAGGCCTACACGCCTTACTATTATTCGACCTACGACCGAGGAGATGACGAGATCGATGTCTCAGGTCGTAAGAAAATTATGATTCTTGGTGGCGGTCCGAACCGCATCGGGCAGGGTATTGAGTTTGATTACTGCTGTGTGCACGCTGCGTTTGCACTGAAGCAGGATGGCTTTGAGACGTTGATGGTGAATTCGAACCCGGAGACGGTCTCTACCGATTATGACACCAGCGATAAACTCTTTTTTGAACCACTTACCCTTGAGGATGTGCTGCACATTTATGAGCGTGAAAATTGCTGGGGAGCTATTGCTCAATTCGGTGGTCAAACGCCGTTAAACCTCGCGCTCGGCCTTCAGGCCAATGGCGTGAACATTCTTGGAACGAGTCCGCAAAGTATCGAGCGTGCTGAGGATCGCGAGATGTTTGCCGCCATGCTTAATAAGTTGGACATTCCACAGCCTCCCAATGGATTGGCCATCAATGAGGAGGAGGCTGTAAATGAGGCACAGAAGCTTGGTTATCCTGTGCTGGTTCGGCCCTCTTTTGTTCTTGGTGGCCGCGCAATGCAGATTGTCTTTTCTGATGCTGAGTTGCGACAGTACATGCAGCAAGCGGTGGAGGCTTCCCCTGAGCGACCGGTGTTGGTTGACAAATTCCTTGAGGATGCCACCGAGGTGGATGTGGACTGTATTGCTGATTCGAAGGATGGGACAATTGTGATAGGAGGCATGCTTGAGCATGTGGAGTTTGCTGGTGTTCATTCTGGAGATGCGGCCATGGTAATGCCGCCCCATAACCTTCCTAAAACAGCTGTCGATACCATGCGTGAATATACCTATGCCATGGCCAGAGAGCTTCAAGTTACAGGCCTTATGAATGTTCAGTATGCGGTGAAAGATGAGGTAGTCTATGTTCTGGAGGTTAATCCACGCGCATCGCGCACAATCCCATTTGTAAGCAAAGCAATTGGCAAACCCTTGGCTAAACTTGCAGCAAAGGTGATGGCGGGTGCAAAATTGAGTGAACTCGGATTTACTGAGGAAATATGGACGAAATACTGGGCAGTAAAGGAGTCGGTGTTTCCTTTCAACAAATTCGTTGGGCAGGATATTATTTTGGGCCCCGAGATGCGATCCACAGGTGAAGTTATGGGTCTTGATGATGACCTTGGAGTGGCATATGCAAAAAGTCAGATGGCTGCAAGTTCTCCTTTGCCATTGGAAGGGAAAATATTTATCAGTGTTAGTGATATCCACAAATCCGAAGTACCCGATTTGGCTAGGGACTTTGTAGATTTGGGCTTTGAATTAGTTGCGACAGCCGGGACAGCAGCAGTAATTGAACAAGCAGGAATGAGTGTCGAACGTATAAATAAACTTGCTGAAGGCCGGCCAAATTCATTGGATCTTCTCAAAAACAATGAAATACAATTGGTTATAAACACGCCTTCAGGAGAGGGGTCTCGTGATGATGAAGTTAAGATTCGTACTGGGGCGGTTTATACTGGAACTCCTATTATGACCACCATAAGTAGCGCTAAGGCTGCAGTGAACGGCATACGCTCCATCAAGAAGTCTGGGTATGGTGTGCAGACGGTGCAGGAGTATCACTGAGCGCCATATTAAAGTTCAGCGCTTTCTCAAATCCAAGTGCCTTTGCCAGCGTTTCTTCGTACTCCATTTCTGGATCGGAATCGGCCACGATGCCTGCACCTACTTGAAACCAAACTTGCCCTTCTTTTATGATAGCTGTTCTAATGGCAATATTAAATTGGCTTTCTCGGTTGAATCCGAGGTAGCCAAGGCTTCCCGTGTAAGGTCCGCGTGCAACGGGTTCAAGTTCATCAATAATCTCCATTGCGCGGAATTTTGGGGCGCCGGTGATACTTCCACCCGGGAAGCACTCCCGTAAGGCGGCTAAGTGAGACAGCTTTGGTCGAATTCTGCCTTCGATGGTTGAAACAAGATGTTGCACTTGAGGGTATTTCTCCAGCTGCATGAGTTCAGAGACTGAAATGCTACCGAATTCACATACTCGTCCGAGGTCGTTACGTAGAAGATCGGTGATCATAGTTAGCTCAGCCCTCTCTTTAGGGTTGGTCTGTAATTCCAAGGCAAGTTTGGAGTCGCTTTTATGATCTATGCCACGAGGCCGAGTGCCTTTGATGGGTCTTGTCTGAATATGTTGTCCGCTTAATCGAAGGAATCGTTCCGGGCTAGAGGAGGAAATCTGGAAATCTTCCGCATCCAAGAACGCGGTAAAAGGTGCTGGACTGACTTTTTGTAGTGACCTGTGGAATTCCCATCCTTCTCCGGACCAAGGAGCCGTGAGTCTCTGGGACAGGTTTACTTGATAAACATCCCCAGCATAAATGTAGTTGAGGGCTCGACGTGTTATGGAGAGAAATTTTTCGCGGGTAAAATTCGATTCAGATCTAGTTTTCCCGGTGCATTCTTTATGGCTGTTACCCGGCAGGGGAGTCAAGGCAAGTTGTTCGTGCCACCATTCAGCTTGTTTCCTTGCACGAGATTCTGTACGTGAGCCATTTACGTCAAGTCCTGTAGCGACCAGCCAAGTTTTTCCGAGATGATGGTCGAAGATGGCAAGACTGTCATAAAACCCAACGCAACAATCAGGTAAATCCAAATCATTGGGAGCATATGAGCGAATGCGTGGTTCCACATAGTTTTTCAGGTCATAGCCCCAATACCCAAAGCATCCCCCTAAGGGGAAAGGGAGGTCTATTTCATCAATGAGTTCGTAACGTGCAAGTAGTTGGTCAAGCCGGTGCCAAGGGTTGCCATAATTAAAACTCTTGTGCTCATATGAACGGGTCTCGCAATAACTCCCCCAAGTACGAAGAGTGAGAAACGGTTTGGCGACCACAAATGAATAACGAGCCTGACCCGTGAGTTGGCCGTCACTCCGAAGGAGCATTAAGCCAGGCATTCCACGCAATTGTTCCGCCAGTGTCTCTGGCGTGTGGCCGGTGCGTGCATGCTTGATTATGGGGCGCATTAGGCAAATGCGGAGGGAGGTGTAGTTTGATCTCCTGATTTGTTGTGAAACTCATTTATAATTTGCACTGCCTTAGCAGGGCTATCGGTGATTGTGACCAGATCTGTGTCACCGGGACTGATATATTTGCCGCGTTTGAGAGTACCGTTGGCCCATTTGATGAGTCCATTCCAGTAACTACGACCAAAACAAATTAAGGGAAAACGAGGGACCTTACGGGTTTGTACTAATGTGAGAATCTCAAAAAATTCATCCATGGTCCCAAAACCTCCGGGCATATACACGAAGGCGGTGCTGTATTTTGCTAGGCAGACCTTACGGGCAAAAAAGTAGTGGAAGTCGACAGAAATGTTTGAATACGGATTGCCACATTGTTCGAAGGGCAACTTGATATTTAGGCCAACTGAACGGCCGCCTCCTTCTGCAGCACCCTTATTGGCTGCCTCCATGATGCCAGGTCCTCCGCCGGTGATGACAGCATAGTTGTTTTCAGCAAGGCGTTTGGAAAGATCGACGGTGGCCTTGTAATATTTATCTCGAGGCTTTGTGCGTGCGGAACCAAAAACAGTAACCGCGCGCCCTATGTGAGACATTTCGTCAAATCCCTCCACAAATTCTGACATAATGCGGAATACTCGCCATGGATCTTCATGGACAAAGCGTGTGGATTTCTTGAAAGGGACCTTCTTTTTCGCCATGGATCTAGAAAGTAGATTCCTTGGGCGGGTGGTCAATGCCGTGTTGCTGACAGCTGTGATTCCTCAACTATTACGCCGGACTGGTTCGATGGATTTGGGGCGTTCCTTTACAAATAATCGAATGGGACAGCCTTCAAACCCGAAGGCACTGCGTATTTGACGCGAAAGATACAATTCGTATTGGTCGGTACAAACATGGGGAGCATTCACAAAAAGTGTGAATGCCGGTGGGGAACCCTCAACTTGGGCGGTATAATACAATTTAAACCGTTTACCGGTCTTATTAGGGGGTTGGCGTTGTTCGATAATGTCCTTCAAGGCACGATTGAGCAGCGGAGTTGGGATTCTTTGGTGCCACTGATCATTCACATAGCGTACTGCTTCTAGCAGGCGGTCGAGTTGAAAACTTTCAGTGGCACTGGTGAAAATGACTGGGGCGTAATCCAGAAAAAATAACTGTTCCTGGACCCATTGACCGAATTCACCGAGGGTCGTGAGTCGTTTTTTCCGGTCATCTCGATGCCGATCTTTGTGTTTACGATGCTGAATCTCCTCCTTACGGGCTTCTTTTACGGCCTGAGAGGTGAGGTCCCACTTATTAATCACCACAATGCAGGCGCGGTGATTTTTGGTGATGAGATCAGCAATCTTCTTGTCCTGTTCTACAATGCCTGTTTCCGCATCAATTACCAGTACGGCAATATCACAACGTTCAATGGCTGCAGCAGTACGGGTCACGCTGAAATATTCGAGAGTTTCCTTAACCCGACTTTTTTTGCGCATACCTGCCGTGTCAATTAGTAGGCAATGCTGCTCACGACCGTTTGTTTCGATGGTAAAGGGCACATCGACCGCATCCCGGGTGGTACCGGGTATATCACTTACAATTACGCGTTCACTTTCAGTTAAGGCATTGATGATCGAGGACTTGCCCACATTCGGGCGTCCCACGAATGCGAGTTTAAGTTCGGCATCCTCAGGGGCTTTTATTGATTCTCCCTTAGTTTCTTTGGGAAGATTTGTTAGAGCCTCTTCTACGAGCCCATCGGTGCCTCGGTCGTGTAAGGCACTGACTGCATGCATATGCTCAAAGCCAAGCGATGCAAATTCTACGGAGTTTTCCTCGATCTTTGCGTTATCGGCTTTATTGATAGCAAGAATGGTAGGTTTGCCGCTTTGGCGAAGATGCTGAGCAACCTCCACATCCAGAGGCACAATCCCTTCCTGCAGGTTAACTACAAAAATAATCGCTTCAGCAGCCTCAATGGCTACATTGACCTGATCAACCGTTGCCGTGGCGATGACATCATCCGATTTCTCGCCTGAAATCAGGCCTATACCGCCGGTATCCACGAGTGTGAAAGGATGGCCGGACCATTCCACCTCAGCAGTTACGCGATCCCGGGTTACTCCGGCCATATCATGCACAATTGCAATACGACGACCGGCAATCCGATTGAAGAGAGCGGATTTGCCGACATTCGGGCGTCCCACAATTGCAATTGTTCCGGGCATGTGGATAAGTTTAACGTAGATTGGCTTCGGACATGAAACTCCCTAAATGCCTGCCTTTTTCCTATTAAAAGGCGAAAATGGCGACCCCTACGGGACTCGAACCCGTGTTGCCGGCGTGAAAGGCCAGTGTCCTAACCACTAGACGAAGGGGTCAACCCCATCAAGGCCGGGAAATATACGAGTCAAAGGCAAATTGTCACGGGAAAAGTGGCAAATGGGGTGGTTTTCCAATCGCTGTTTGACATTGGTAAGGTTCTTTGGCAGGTTATCTGGACACCAGTTTTCTGATCCGGGCGACAGAACGTTTCTTCAGAGGGGTTCTCCACCCCCACCTC
>CAJWKQ010000150.1 GCA_913041895.1 uncultured Verrucomicrobiales bacterium | reverse complement strand
ACACTTTCCTGTTCCTGTCTTACCTTGGTCATGTAAATCATCCGGCGCCAATCAGTGGGGCCATAGTTTTTCTTTGGGAAAAAGTGGCGTACATTTTCCATCTGCACTTCAAACCCACTGAAGCCTGGGCCACCCATTTTCAGATCAATCACACCGCTGGTCTGCAGCATTGCATCGCGAATGGCTTCAGCTTCAAGGCGGCGAGTGGGAAAGCGCCAGAGCAGGCGGCTGGCCGCATCAACTTTCAACGCCTCGGCGCGCGGGCGGCTGCTTTGCTGCCACACTCGCGAGAGCAGGATGCGGCGGTGCAGTTTTTTTAGCGACCAGCCATCGGAAACTAGCGCGGAAGCGAGCCAATCGAGTAAATCTGGATGGGTGGGCGCAACTCCATTATGGCCGAAATCATTGGGTGTATCCACTAGCCCTGATCCGAAGTGATGCTGCCAGATTCGATTGGCAATTACACGGCGTGCCAGTGGGTTTGTATCACTTACAATCCAGTCAGCTAGCGCTAGTCGGCGCTTTTGCTCTGGAGTCTTCGTATCAATTTTCAGCGACACAAATTTAGCCAAGCTGCCGGGATCCACTTCATCGCGTGGCGATTCAGGGTCACCCCTATAAAATAACCGAGTTGGGTTTGGTTGGGTGAACGTACCTACGTATGCCTTGGTGCTGTTCTGCAAATTCTTGAGTTGCTGCTCAGCGGATTCCATTTCGACCAGTAGCCCCCGTCCGCGTTCTGCCTCGGCCTTTGGTAGTTTGTCGAACGCATAAACCATCTTGGCTGGTTGACTGTCCTTAAACGGCAGGCGATCCTCCGAGCTGGCGATAGTCTTCCACTCACCGGCTTTCAAGCCCGTCTCTATGCGGTAGCCAATAGGCACTCTATCATTATATTTTCCCTGTCGGTCGCGCGCCCATTCGATGTGGTCGATACGTGTGGGTTTGGGTAGCTCGATTTGCACCCAACCGGTGTTGCCGGCGGCGATCCAGCTCTTGGCGTTACCGTATTGGCCATCGTTGATGTGCGCGAGCTTGTGTAGTGGGTGTTTAAAGTCTCCTCCAGAACTCGCCTTGGCGCCTTTACTAGAAAGTGCGAAATTTTCAGTTCCTGAAAATATTTCCAGTTCATCAATGCACGGTTGGCTGCGACTGCTACGTGTAATGGTGAAGCGCACAAATCGCGCCTGGACAGCAGGGAAGGATTCGATGTTGTGCTTGGCTGTTACAGCCGAGCGTTTGCCTTGGGCTGGCTCGGCGATGAACTTGGTCAATTGTGTTTTGAGTTTGCCGATTCGTTTTTGCAGCGCGGCTATTTTAGTTTGATCGGCTGCACTCAACGGTAGGTTGCTGTCAGCATGTTTTACGCCTTCGAAAATCCCCTTGAGCGCGTAGTAATCGTTTTGCGAGATGGGGTCGAACTTGTGGTTGTGACAACGTGCACAGCCGGTAGTGAGACCGAGGAACACCGTACCGGTGGCGTTAATTATGTCATCTAGTTCGTTGGCGCGTTGCATGCGAGTGAGCTTGGGATCTTGGCCCTTCACAATGTCGTGCGGACCGGCGACGAGAAAGCCTGTGCCGAGGGGTTCATTCAGTGCATCGCCCGCGAGTTGCTCGCGCACAAACTGGTTGTACGGCTTATCCTCATTTAGTGCTCGAATTACCCAGTCACGATAGGGCCAGGCGTGATTACGCTCTCGGTTGGTTTCAAAGCCATGAGTTTCTCCAAAGCGCACCAGATCTAACCAATGACTAGCCCAACGCTCGCCATAACGTGGGCTGGTCAGCACGCGGTCGACGAGCTCTGGAAAGGCATCGCCTGACTTGTCGTTCAAAAACTCTTCCATTTGCTCCGGTGTGGGCGGCAGCCCGTGCATCACTAGATACAATCTGCGGATGAGTGTTCGCTTGTCCGCGGGTGGGTTAAGTTTTAATCCTTTGGATTCCAGCTTCTGTTTAATGAAACCATCAATTTCCGAATCTGCCCCCTTTGAGTCGGTTTGTTTAATCTGTCGGAACGCCCAGTGATTCATACGATCCTCTACCTTTGCGCCGACATCATCGGGCCATTCAGCGCCTTGATCGATCCAGGCACGGATGATTCCTACGGTCTTGGCATCAAAGGGATCTCCTTTAGGAGGCATGGTTATTTCCTCATCAAGACCTGATATAAAATGAATAAGTGGGCTTTTGGCGCTATCATCGGGAATAATGGCTTCACCCATTTCCCCACCTTCAAAGGCGAGTTCTTTATCGTCGATACGGTATCCGCTTTTTTGTTGTTCTGGTCCGTGGCACTTCACACAATGCTTTTTAAAAAGCGGCCATATTTCCTTTTTGAAGTTGATTTCGTGCTTAGCAGGTGGAGGGAGTTCTTTTATATCTATGGCGTTTACTACCCCAACAAGGACAGGGGATAGAGAAATCAGAAATCGCGCAATAAAACTCATTCCCAGCTTTGTCCATCCCAGTTTCGAACTTGCTCAAGAAATTCACACACGCCGGATGTGAAACAGCTTAAAAGAAGCTCCCCTTTTTCTGCACTAGCGGCTGAGGGAGTTCCGATATGGCCAGGTTCACTTCGGTCTGTCATCGTCCAACCGCGGGTGGCAGTAGGAAAGCTTTCTCCAAATGGAACATCGCGAGCTGATTGGTATTCACCCACCAACTCTGGTTGGATAACAAGCATCATTGACGTTTCCCATTCGCATGCGTGGCCCATTTGTCTTTGCACGAATCCATCGTGTGGAGGTGCAGGCTGACTGTTTTCCCAGTAGGTGGTCGAAAGTAGAAGTAGATCAGTTCGTTTGCGTAGTTTTTGGCGCAACTCATAAACTACTTGTGAACCGGGAACCATGTTGCCGCCGTGACCATTGAGAAGTACTAACCTTTTGAAACCATGCTGTATAAAATCTTCCAGTAAACCGTTTAGTAAATCCAGATATACGCGCGGATCGGCAGATAGTGTGCCTGGGAAGTCCCTATGATGATGAGAATTGCCAAGCCAGGTTAATGGAGCGAATAACGCATCATTTCCCAAGTGCTCTTCTGTGCGGCGGACAATCTCACCAAGCAACAAGCTGTCGGTATGCAGAGGCAAATGCACTCCATGTTGTTCATGCGCGGCAATGGGGATGATAATAGGAGTATCTTTGCTGAGTGCCTCAACATCAGGCCACTTGAGTTCAGCGAGCTTCATGGTTCCTGCATACTAATGACCGAACCGGTCCATGCAAGTTTTGTAGGAATAATCAGCGTGGCCTTTGGACCGAGATACTTATGGTCTTACTTTTGGCAGCTGGATCTGCTTGAGGTGCAGGTTTTGGAGGAGGCGGTCGCTTTACCTGAGAAGCGATGAAATCGTCAAAAAGGGCTTTGGCTTCCGGCTCAGATAGTAGATCTTCTTCCCGAACCAGTTCATAGCGTTTGGAACCGCCTTCTCCATCAATCCGCAGTTTACCGAGAGTCATCAACTGTATTATGATGGCTCTGGCCATATCCTCTTCGTATTGCAAAGTTCCCATGAAGGCGTGCAGAATCTGGAAATAGGCTTTGCCTCCCTGTTCTGCACTCTCCTCAACTCGGATCAAAATATCCTTGGGATCTGTGGGATAATTCTTAGGCACGGTAAGGCTATAATTTGAGTGTATCGTCCCGACGCGACAAGTCAAAAAAGCTCTCGGTATCTGGTCAGGCCTAATTTATGAGGCCTTTAGCAACTTTGCCCCCCTTAGGGCCAGTGAGGCGATGTAGACGGCCGCCATGATGGAAGCTCAAATTTTCGTGGTCCAATCCAAGAAGGTGCAGGATTGTGGCGTGCAAGTCCCGAAAGTGAACTTTTCCATCAACGGCAGCTGACCCTGTGTCATTGGTGCAGCCATGGACATATCCTCTTTTTGTGCCTCCTCCAGCAAGCCAGAAGGTGAAACCGCGGGCGTTATGGCCGGTTTCATCCTTGCCATTACCGGGGACGAGCCCGGGTCGGCCGAATTCGCCACCCCAAACTACCAAGGTATCATCAAGTAAGCCACGTGTTTCAAGGTCGCTCAAGAGAGCTGCGATGGGTGCATCTGTGGTTTCGCAGTTGGCACGCAAATCACGCCGATGCCATTTATGTTGGTCCCAGCTGCCGTGATTTACCTCAATGAAACGCACGCCGGCCTCTGCAAAGCGGCGGGCGAGTAAGCATTGGCGACCAAAATCAGATGCACGGCAGGTGCCGACGGTTTTCTTAAATCCAACTTGATAGCGTTCCAAAGTATCTTTGGATTCATTGCTAACATCCAAAAGTTCCGGAGCAATAGACTGCATGCGAAAACCCATTTCCATGGATTGGATGACGGACTCCAGCTTGGTGTCGTAAGGCCGCAAGTCGCGATGTTCGCGGTTCATGGACTGCACTAGGTCAAGCTGTGACCGTTTGAGTTTGGGTGAGAGATGTTTGCTTCCGATATTTGGAATACTCGCCTTGGACATGTCCTCGCCATTGATGCCTATAGGTGTGCCTTCAAAAGCCGGTGGTAGGAATGCACTCGAATAAGTGGCGGGCTTGGATGTGTTTAAGCTGATCAACCCTGGCAGGTTTTGGTTCTCAGTACCTAGGCCATAGGTGATCCATGCACCCATACTCGGACGTCGACGAAGGAGTTCGCCAGTGTGGAGTTGATGAAAGGATTGGGCATGGTTGCCGGTGTCTGCGTGCATGCCATTGATGACGCAAAGTTTGTCGGCATGTTTGGCGGTCTCAGGAAGCAGTTCAGAAATCCATAAGCCGCTATCACCATGACGTTTGAAATCAAATACTGAACCGGGGTGCGCAGCTTGGGTAATCTGTGGTTTGTAATCGAAAGTATCCAAATGTGCTGGGCCGCCGGCCATACAGAGAAAAATAATTCGCTTTGCTTGGGCGGGCAGGGGGGGTGTCTTTGGAGTGAGTTGAGTTGTTGTGTTTGCACGCGCAGACTGCGAAAGCAACGCTGACAAGGCAAGATAGCCAAAACCGCACGATGCGTCTCGGAGCATATCACGGCGCGAAAGACTATTTTGGATTAAATCCATCTAATCGATATACCTAAATTCATTTGAAGCTAGCAACGCTTGGCATAATGTTGCCCACGCTTTGGTTTCTGTTTCAGTACTTAATATCCCAGAGCCTAGCTCGTTATGTACATCTTCTACAAGTCCAATGGCTCTGTTTAGTTCTTCTTTTGTGGGGCCGCGCTGTAATGCGCGGCGGTAAGCCCAATGTACGCGGGTTTTTATGTCGCTGCCCGCCTCTCTAAGCAGTTTGACGGCAAGGTGGTTTGATTGATTCACCACCATCGGGTTATTTAGTAAATAAAGGCCGTGTGCTGGTTGGGTGGTAATGTGGCGTCGGCCCATCACCCTTACACCGGCTGGTAGGTCAAGGGCTGAGAGTTCCAGAGGTGGTGCGTGGCGCAGCATGCAGAGATAGATGCTACGGTGATTATTGGGGCGGTGAATGGTGGCTGACTCACCCGGTGGCCAATTTATAAGTACGTCTAATTGACTCACATCGGAATTGTGGCGTGGCGATAGATTAAGTTGCCCGCTGGTGTGCATGATGCTGTCGCGTACGCTTTCGGCATCTAGTCGTCGCCGGTTGTGGCGTGTGAGCCACCGGTTCTCTTGGTCGGCCTGCATCTGGTCGGCCGTGGCTTGGCTGCTAAGCTGATAGGTGCGACTCAACACGATAGCGCGGATGAGTTTTTTTACCGACCACTTTTCGGCCATGAACCGGCGGGCCAGATGATCGAGTAATTCGGGGTGGGTGGGCCGTGCGCCATACACCCCGAAGTCATCAGGGGTATCGACAATCGGTTTACCGAAAAGGTGCAGCCAAACGCGGTTAACCATTACCCGCGCAGTGAGTGGGTGGGTGGGGTGGGTAAGCCATTGAGTAAGTTCCAGACGGCCACTTTGTTTCGGGTTTACTTTAACTATGTCCGCCATTTTGATGGCGCTGAGAAATCCTCTCGGCACAACATCACCAAGTTTATTGGATGCTCCATTCCTATTGATTTTTGCATCTGCAGGTTTTTTACCTTCGCGCACCCCCATGGCTAGGTTTTTTGGAGCTGCCTTTGGGGCTTTCTGAGGTGGCAAGACTTTCCCGCTCCCTTTTGGGCGACCCGAGGCATTATGAAGTTCCATAACTTCCTCAGTGGTCAATGCACGCGGAAAAAGCGCAAACTGTGTCATGTTTCCGTTAAGGGTCATAAGGAAGAAGTCATTACGACCGCCGATCAGGATGTTTTGAGCGCCACTGGTGGTTACGGGTACTTCTCCGTCAAACTCCGGATTGGGATCGCCATTAAGATACAGCCGCGCGCGGGTGCCATCACGTACGAATACCAGATGGTTCCAAGTGCGCGGCGGGATGATCGTGCGTCCGGGCAGTGATACGCCGCCTTCGTTCCCATTAAAGAGGAACAGTTTGCCGGCGTTGGGATTATTCTGGTAATTACCGCCAATTCCCAACTGGTCGCCGGGTGCGCCCTTTGCTCCAAGTGGTCCGCGCGAGAACATGTAGCCGGTTACGGCGCGCGCTTTGTTTTCTAGATCGTTGCGGAACCAAAAAGAAACGGTGTAGGATGTGTGATTTTCTTTCAACTTGCCCTCAATCCAACCGCCGTTGAATGCGCCGGTATTTTCCTCGGTGAACTTGATATCCTTCTTTGTAGTAAACCCCTCTGGTAGTGATTCGAGCTTCAGATGTAGTTCGGGTTTTAATGCCGAGATAGCTTTATCATAGTTTTTGTCAAATTTTGGGACGCCCGCAGTTATTGCCAGTGTTGGATTGGGTTTTGCGTCCTCCCGTTTCATGGTCTTGAGCTCATGTAACGGCGTGGCAGGAGCTGTAAGTCCTTCATTGGCCGCCTTGCCCCAGAGGGTTTGGGTACTGGTGAAGATACCGGCTAGCGCATAATAGTCGCGCGTGGGGATAGGATCATGTTTGTGATCGTGGCAGCGCGCGCAGGCGACACTGAGACCCATGATTGCGGTACTCACCACATTGATTTGGTCGGCCACCACATCCATGGTGAAGTTGTTATTCATGGCTTTGGCTGGTTTGGAGCCAATGGCAAGAAAGCCGGTGGCAACAAGGTTGCGGTCGCGCTCCTGATCCGTTTCTGATTTTAGAAGGTCTCCAGCAATTTGTTCAGTCAGAAATCGGTTATACGGTGTATCGCGGTTGAAAGCATCAATGACATAATCTCGGTAGCGCCATGCGTGTGGGAAGGAGGCATTGCGACCAAGTCCGTCGTCTCCATTGGATTCGCCATAGCGTGCTATATCCAGCCAATGCCTGGCCCAACGCACTCCGAATTGAGGTGATGCCAAAAGCTTATCAACTAATTCTTCTGTTGCCTTTTGATGGTTGCGTTTGTGCTCTTTTGCAAATTTATCGACTTGCTCAATATTCGGAGGTAGTCCGGTTAAATCATAATAAAGTCTGCGGATTAATACTTTGGCTTTAGCATCAATAGCGGGCTTTAAACTCTGTCGTTCCATTTTTGCTAGCGCAAAATGGTCAATAGGATCACGAGGCCATTCAGTTTGCTTAACGGTTGGCACTTTAGAATTGTTGATCGGTTGGAATGCCCATAGTGATTCATCAAGAGGTTTTTTGGTGCCTAAAGGGAAAGGTGCCCCCATTTTTGCCCACTTCTCAAAATCACGAATGATCTGTTCAGGCAGTGGTTTGTGGTGGGGTGTTTTTTTGTTGGCCGAACGCAAAGTCCTGATGATGAGGTCTGCATCCGCCACGGGTACATCGAGCTTTAGCTTGGTCTTTGATTCCTTCGAATCGGCTGA
>CAJWKQ010000149.1 GCA_913041895.1 uncultured Verrucomicrobiales bacterium | reverse complement strand
CCACCCGGGAATTAGCTGCCCAAATTGGGGATAGTCTCGAAACTTATGGACGCTTCCTTCATCTTACGCATACGGTGGTTTTCGGCGGAGTAAGCCAGTTTCATCAGGTAAAAGCCATGCATCGCGGGATTGATGTGCTGGTAGCTACCCCGGGCCGTTTGCTGGATCTTATGAATCAGGGGCACGTTCAACTGGAGGACGTGCAAATCTTTGTTCTTGATGAGGTTGACCGCATGCTTGACATGGGATTCATTCCAGATATCGAAAAACTTCTGGCTAAATTGCCCGCCGAACGTCAAACACTGTTCTACTCGGCGACGATGAACGCAAAAATGGAAAAACTGGCCCGCACCATGGTGGTAAATCCCGTCCGTGTCGCGATAGAACCCGAAACCCCCGCAGTAGAGAGTATTGACCAAACCGTTTTATTTGTCGGCCAGAAAAATAAAAACAAACTTCTACTGACACTCTGGGATAAACCCGGAATGGATAAAGTGATCATCTTTACTCAGATGAAGCATCAGGCAAACCGGGTAGCGGAGAAACTCGAGCGCTCCGGAATCAAGTCCGTCGCCATTCACGGCAATAAGTCCCAAGGCGCCCGCACCAAAGCGTTAGATGGATTTAAGTTTGGACGTTATAAAGTGTTGGTTGCAACTGACATTGCTGCCCGCGGGCTGGATGTAGAGGACATAACGCACGTGATTAATTATGATCTGCCGATGGAAGCTGAAACGTATGTACACCGGATCGGTCGCACCGGTCGTGCCGGCATGGCCGGTCAGGCCATTTCTTTTTGCAGTGCCGAAGATCGTTCTCTCTTAGGCGAAATCGAGAAACTGTTGGGCGAGCCCGTCCCTGCCGAGAAAGATCACCCTTTTCACTGCAATGAATCCTGCCACTCAAGCCTGCCTGCCTCAAAGAACTTTGGCAGAAGGCGCAACGGCGGACCGGGTACATCTTCCCGTGGAAGACGGTCTAATAATCGTTTCAACCACCATAAGCGACGAACCCGTAAAAAACGTTCCTCCCAATAAGTTTTGATGTAAATATCCCTAGGTTGACCAACTGAAGGTATTCAACAAAACTCCCTTAACCTTAGCTCAGGACTGAAATCATGATATCAGCAACCGAAGCATTGGATCGTTTAAGGAAAGGAAACAACCGTTTTCTGCCGGAATCAAAATTAGTTAGCGGAAAAAGGCGATCGGCATGGTCTGACACGTCTAGGGTAGCCTCAAAACCTGATCGTGAGAAAACCATCCCCAAGCAAGAACCCTTTGCCATTTTACTGGGATGCTCTGATGCTCGCGTGCCCTTGGAAATTGTCTTTGATCAGGGCTTGGGTGATCTTTTTGTTATACGAGTTGCCGGCAACATAGTCGCTCCTTCGCAGATTGGGAGCGTCGAGTTTGCTGCTTCAGAATTTGGAACACGTCTGGTTGTTGTAATGGGTCATTCCCATTGTGGGGCAGTTGCTGCCACATTGGATGAACTTAAACAGCCCGGCACGAGCCGCTCTCCTAATCTCGCCTCAATTGTTGATCGGATTAGCCCGGCTGTTGAGCCCTTGCTAAGGAACAACGAGTTTTCTGATGAGGAATCCCTAATGAAAGAGGCTGTGCGAGCCAACGTGCGCGCCTCGGTTAACAAGCTCCAAACAGGCTCAACTATTCTAGAGGATTTGATCAATAAAGATGGCCTGCAAATTGTGGGGGCTGAGTACTCCATTGAAACAGGCAGTGTCCAATTCCTCCAGGAGGACTAGTTAAACTTCGTTTCCTCTTACAAACTTCGCACAACGAAGAGCATAGGAATGCGCTTCATCAATCGTTTCAATCCCTTCAGCCTGATGGATTGTAAAGTGGCCCTCCCACTCGATCTCATGCAGACCGGAGAACACCTTCGATGTATCTATGCCCCCGCTTTCCCATATCGGCAGATGGTGAAAACGCACTTCTCCGCGGCAAAAGGTGGGTAAAGAGACAGGCCCTTCCTGATCAAGTTGGTGATTCTGGATATACACATTCATCATGTGGGGAGCCAACTGGCACAATGTATCAGTTCCATAACTTTCCCCGCAGAGCATCAGGTTAGCCGGTTCATAGATCAGTCCAAAGTTCGGCTGACCAATCGCCTCAAGATTGGCAATAATTTGCTCCACCCGCTCAAAGATGGAAGTCGTATGGCACTGGTGAGCCAGGCACATCCCCCGATCAGCGGCCTGTTTCGCTGCCTCACGCGCATGGGGGATATCTTCATCATTTTTGAGACACACGCGGATGAGCTTACAGCCGAGTGCCTCGGCAACATCAAGACTGGGCCCTATATCACGCAGGCTATCAGGCCCATCATCTCCGTTCAAAGGAACCTTGGAATCGGCTGTGACCATCGACACATGCAGGTTGTTGTCTTCTATCGTTTCGCGCATGCGACGTAGTTCATCGAAGGGAGTCTGCACGCCTCCGGCACTGGCTCGCATACATACAGCATCGTATTTGGTTTCAGCCGCGATGGATACAAGTTCTTCAAAGGATACTTTTAACCGTTTTTTACAGGCCGCTTCCACAATGCGTACGGACAGAGACAGCTTCATATTAAGTTAAAACGATGATTCGGTATTGGAATTTAAGATCAACTCGATTGAGGGCTTGGCGGTGGTGATAACATCGATAATGTCATCGGCCAGATTCAGGGAATAGTGGCATGGGGGATCATCCACCAGATCATCAATCAGCGAGTTTTTGGTGACATACTCCAGATAAGCTGAATCAGTGTGTTGGCAAAGTATAAGACCATCAATTTCCTTAGTGTCCCCGACCTCCGCAGCCCAGTAAGATTCATCGGTTATTTGATGCGCCAAGACATGTGGAAACTGTATCCGAACATGTTTGCTTTTCTCAGTGATCTCGATGGGTGATGCCTCCTCAATGGACAACCCCTCATCAATTTTCACATCTTCGGCATTGGAGGAAATAATGCCTTCGGCGATGTCCACCTTGAGCAGCGCCCCTTCATATTCGAGTCGCTCCAGAAACCACCATTCCGACCCGGCCAATAGATCGCTCATGGCTCAGGATTTTCCGTTCCAGCTGGCCCACCAGTTTTGAAAAAGCCTCAGCTGCAACTCTGCATAGCGGCTCTGACTTTCGCTGAGTCCATCGGAGTCGTTGAAATGGTATTCGTAATTTGAGTCTCCCAGAAGTACCAGCAGATATTTGTAATAGAGCACCAGATCCGGGCCTTCATCAAAGGTGGATAAAACCAAAAGTGCCTGCTCCAGCTCCCTGGCATAGACGCGGCTTTGCACACAACCCTTGGCAGCTTTTTCACAAAGTTTAATGTAATGCAGAACTTCCACGGGCAGACAGTTTCCTATCCCGGTGATGGCCCCGCGGGCACCACAATTAACAAAACCATGGAAGACCTGTGTATCTACACCGGCCATCAGAACCAAATTATCATCCTTATTGGTGATATGTTCAGCGGCATAACTCAGTGCATCAGCCCCACCAAACTCTTTAAACCCGACTAGGTTTGGGTATTCAGCCTGTAAATCAAAAAATAAATCCGCCTTGGTTTCAAAGCCATAGTAGGGACTGTTGTAGATGACTGCCGGCAGTTTGGGTGCCGCCTCTAAAATCGCCGAAAAATGATTTCGCTGCGCAGCGGGAGATGTACCACGGGAAAGTAATCGCGGAATCACCATTAATCCCCTGGCTCCAATCTCTTGCGCGTGCTTTGCATGGGCCACGGCAGTCTTTGTATTTACTGCCCCAGTCCCGACAATAACCGGCACACCCGCTTCAGCTAGTGCAGCCACTCCCTTCTGGCGATC
Organism: uncultured Verrucomicrobiales bacterium; assembly: GCA_913041895.1. GTDB lineage: Bacteria > Verrucomicrobiota > Verrucomicrobiia > Limisphaerales > UBA1100 > UBA1100. The sequence continues at coordinate 4,034 of CAJWKQ010000149.1, read as the reverse complement.
TGCATCAGAAACCAACGGCCAGTCGCCCATCGAACCACAATAAACCACTGCATTCATGCCGGTTGCAATGAGCTCCTGAGCCTTTTTAACCAAAGCCGTCCCATTCGGAGTACGGTCAGCGTTGCAGGGGGTCATAATGGCGGGAATACCGCCGCAAAAAATTGAGCTATCCATGATTATATCCGTGGGGGACTATTAGTTTGAGCCACTGATTTTGTCGATATTGCATTGATGCCTTTTTATTTGTTCAGCCATTGACATTGCAGGTCGACAGAGGAAGAGTTTTCGCATGACCAAGCACATTCTTTCAATGGTGATCTTGTCTTTGATCGTCTTAGACGGCCAAGCAAAGGACAAAACATACAAATCAATTTTTGATGGTAAAACGCTCAAAGGATGGACTCAGCGCAATGGAACCGCAACTTATCGCGTGGAAAAGAATGCGATTGTGGGGAAAACAAAGGAAGGCAGCCCGAACTCATTTCTTTGCTCTGATAAATTGTATGGCAATTTTGACCTGAAATTTGAAGTCAAGGTGGATAATGGGCTCAACAGTGGTGTTCAGATTCGATCACAAACAAAAGATGGCCCCAAGGGTCGCGTAAACGGACCCCAGGTGGAAATTGAGATGAGCGGAAAGAACGGAGCGGAGTCAGGCTACATCTATGGTGAGGCGGCCGGTGGCTGGATGACCCCTAAAGACAAACGCAAGCCACACAAACATTTCAAGGACGAGCAATGGAACGCCTACCGCGTGCTGGCACAGGGACCACGCATTCAGGTGTGGATCAACGACCATCAAATATCAGATCTAGTTCACGAAGAAAAATTCAAAAGCCATCCAAAGGGATTCATCGGCCTTCAGGTACACGGTATCCGCAAGGGATCTGGCCCCTTTGAAGTTAGCTGGCGCAATCTCGAAATCATCGAGCTGAAGTAGGAGCCATCATGAAGAAAACACTCCTGATCAGTCTCATCGCACTCGCTCCACTACTTTCTGCCGAAGACAAAGACTGGATAACGCTCTACAACGGCAAGGACCTCACCGGTTGGCAGACCACCGGAAATTGGCTTCCGCAAAAGGATGGTTCACTGCTCATCCAGCCACGCAAAGGGGAAAAAGGCTGGCAACGCTACAGCGCCTATCTCTGGAGCAAGAAGAAATACAAGGACTTTGTACTGCACGTGGAATACAAGTACCCGCCCAAGGGTAACAGTGGCATTCACTTCCGTGTGGGCGACCTGAAGAATCCGGTCAATACCGGCATAGAGGCGCAGGTGCTAGATTCATTTGGCAAAAAGAAAGTCGGGCCGCACGATCACGGCGGCATCATTCGCACAGTGGGTGCATCCAAAAACATGTCCAGGAAACCCGGCCAGTGGAACACCATGATTGTGACCTGCAAGGGCCACCATCTGAAGGTGCAGCTTAACGGTGAAGGAATCGTGGACATCCAGCTGGACAAGACGCCCATGAAGGACCGGCCCCTGGAGGGGTATATCGGCTTGCAAGACCACGGCGAGCCCAACAATCTCCATTTCCGAAACATCAAAATCAAAGAACTTTAACCGATCTTTTCCAGCTTTTGGGCCGCCTCTTCCCATTCCGGAATCAGGCAATCTAAGGTGAATTGAACCGTGGTTAGCTCACGATTGATGTTCATGGCGAGACCGGGATTGTCATAGGTCTCTGGTTTTTCGAGCTCCTGAGTTAACTCGGCAATTTTCGCCTCGGCGATTTGAATTTCCCCTTCGAGGCGTTTAACCTCTTTTTCAACACTTTTCCTCTCTCGTGAACGTGTATTTCTTGCCTCTGCCTCAGCGCGTTTTCGAGCTTTTTGATCTTCTTTACTGGAAGCTCCAGTTGATTTGGAAAGTGATGATTTACCTCCACTTGTAAGGCCCGCACGTGCATTTTCTGCCTCTGTCTTCTGAAGATAATAATCGTATCCTCCCGGAAAGTTTCTAAGTTTCCCGGCGTTCACATGAATGGTATGTTCAGATATCTGTCGAATAAAATGAACGTCGTGACTAATAAATATCAGGGTTCCTTCATACTGTTTCAAGGCAGTAATCAGCGCATCGATACTGGCCATATCAAGATGCGTGGTCGGCTCATCCATCAGCAAAAAATTAGGTGGATCCAGAAGGAGCTTCACCAAGGCCAATCGGCTTTTTTCCCCGCCACTCAAAACACTCACGCGCTTGAATACATCATCACCGCGAAAAAGAAATGAACCCAGAACCGTGCGGGCCCGCTCCTCGGTAAGCGCCTGCGGACAGTCCATTGCCTCTTCCAGTGCGGTATGCTCTGGATTCAATACATCCACGCGATTCTGTGAAAAATATCCACTCTTCACATTATGACCCAGATTACGAACGCCTGATTGAGGCTTGAGCACACCAGCCATAAGTTTGAGCAGGGTTGATTTACCCGCCCCATTTGGCCCCACCAAAACAGTGCGTTGCCCCCGTTCCACTTCACATTCCATGCCTATGTAAACAACGTTATTTCCATAGGCAAAATCGACCTTTTTCAAGTTCAAAACCCGCTGCCCACTACGTTCAGGCTGTGGAAATCGAAATCCTTTCATTTGGCGGTCTTCACCATGAGGAGCCTCCGCCAGGTCAGCCTTCATTCGGTCGATTTGCTTCTGCTTGCTCTTGGCTTGAGTAGCCTTGGTGTTTTTGGCACCAAAACGATCAACAAAAGTTTGAAGATGCTCGATTTGCCGTTGCTGGTTTTTGTGGGCTGAAAGTTGCTGCTGTTCATGTGCATCACGCTGCTGCAGGAAAGAATCATAGTTGCCTGTCCAGCGAAAGAGACGCTCACGTCTGATTTCCAATATTCCCTTCACCAACTGATTGAGGAACTCACGATCGTGTGAAATCATCAGGATCGCCCCAGGATAATTCTTTAAATAAGCCTGCACCCAAATCAGGGCTTCCAAATCCAAATGGTTGGTGGGTTCATCCAGCATCAAGAGATCCGGTTCCTGAACCAACAATCTCCCCAAGTGGGCACGCATGATCCAGCCACCACTCATTTCCGCGGCCGGACGGTTGAAATCAGTTTCCCGAAAGCTTAAACCCGATAGGATACGTTTGGCCTTGGCTTCAAGTTGAGGGCCGCCTTTTTCATTGTAGAACTCATAAACTTCCGGCTCCACATGTTCGTCATTCAGGATTTTTGAGCGAGCCTCAAGAAACCCCGGAGCAATGGAGATAGCCAACTCCAGAACTGTTTCATTTTTTACAGGAAGACTCTCCTGAGGCAAAAAGCCCAAATCAAGATTACGTTGTAAATCCACCTTCCCGGCATCAGTGGATTCCTCTCCAAGAATGAGATTAAAGAGAGTCGTCTTGCCGGCCCCATTTGGGCCTACCAAACCCAACCGGTCGCCACGATTTAACTGGAGAGAAACATCGCCAAAAAGCGTGCGTCCGCCATGGGATTTCTCTACACCACTAAGGGTAATCATCAGCGCTGTGCTACGAACGCATCAAGGTCACCAGTACTATCGGCAAAAGATTCGGCCTTTACGCCTAATCGTTTTTGTATGGTGACAAACAGATTGGCGAGGGGAACTTCCTTGCCGAAAGTCAGGTATTGGCCGTGTTGATAGCCCATGTTTTTACCGCCAGCTAGTATCAGGGGATAGTTATTGTTGTTATGGGTCTTGCTGTTGCTGCTGCCATAAAAAAGACATGTATTATCCAAAACAGAACCCCCCCCCTCTTTCATTTGGCTGAGTCGCTTCATCAAGTAGGCCAGACATTCGGCCTGATAGCGGTCCCATTTACCTCTATTCTCTGCCCCCTTCCCCTTCCCGGCACCATGAGCCAATCCGTGAGCATCTTTACTGAAACCCAGTAGAGTTGGGAACTTATTCGCAATGGAGATGGCCCCATGCATACTCGCAAGCTGATAAGTAATAAAGCGTGTGGAATCGGTTTGGAAAGCAAGGGCAATTAAGTTGAGCATCGTATGGATGAGTTTGCCCGGTGTTTCGTTGTCTGCATCCAAGCTAAGC
>CAJWKQ010000148.1 GCA_913041895.1 uncultured Verrucomicrobiales bacterium | reverse complement strand
ATGAAATCCAAGGGAGGAACAACCAAGTTTGTTGCGCCCTTTGCAACTCGCCCATTTATGGGGGAAGACCATCATGATCATTAGAACCACTGAATTTGCCTTTTACTGGAATCAATCCTTATAAAGCTAACCAAATATAGAATAGCCTCCCTGCTACAAGCAAAGTAGATGCCTTTACGCATCGTAGCAGAGGGGCTTTTTATAGTCTAAGTTCATTCAGTGGTTGCGATTTTTGACTATTATGCAAGACTTTCGCTCATAATGTTACAGATAATAAAATCCTTGGGTGTATTAATTGTCGCTGTTGTTTTTTTTGCTGCGTGTGGCGAAGCTCTAGTTAGTCAAGTAGGCGGAGATATCGAGAAAGCAGCTGGTGGATGCGAACACTGTGAACACTGCGAAAGTGACACCAAATTGGTGGACACAACAGAGGGTGGTGCAAAAGCAGCTGACAAAGAAGTTGATTCAAAGAATCCCAATGAAGAGGCGGATGGGAAGGCTGATCCCGGCGAAGCGAACAAAGAGGATGATTTGAAAAAATCTAGCAAAGAGGACTAGGCAACCAACTAATCACAAGCCACCCGTGCCATATTATATCTACGAAACAATTCCCCGTAATTCTAAGGAGAAGCCAACTCGTTTTGAATTTTTTCAGTGGATGAAGGATGCCCTCCTAAGCAAGCATCCACAGAATGGGCAACCCGTCCGTCGGGTCATTTCGGGAGAAATTTGGGTCTCTCAGGAAAAAAGAAACTCACCATTGGCTAGCAGTTGCTGTTCCTCAGGATCTTGTTGCGGATGAGCACAATTCAATCAAGGGCGCTTGAGTAGCGGATTCACCCGAAAATCGCCCGGTATTTGCGGTTTACGCAGGGGCACTTTTTTGGCACCACGATACGCCGGCCATTGGATACGTTGATGTTCGTAACGGGGCCATTCCCACGCAGGCCATTGGGGGCTATCCTTTTGTACATCGGAGTAAATCTTTTTCATGCGTTCAGCCATTTGCCTGAACCTTTTGGGGTCAGCACTGGCAAGATCACGCGACTCTTTCCGGTCGATCTTAAGGTTGTAGAGCTCCATCTTGCCCAACTTGGCGCTCTTGATGTCTTGCTGGTCTAGAGCGTCAATACCCGCCCGTTGCCGAGTCAGGGGTGCGTCAATGGCCGCAACCAGCTTCCAGTCGCCCTCGCGCATGGCCACCTGCCTGCCGCCTCTTGCCGCGTAAAAATGCCAATAGAGCGGTTGCTGGCGCACAATCTTTTTGCCCTCAAATAACGGAGTAATATTTGCACCATCTATCGGTCGGTCATCCGGCGTCTTGAGTCCAGTGATATCGCAAAGAGTTGGCAATATATCCACGCCACTGATGGGCGTATTATCTATTGAGCCTGCCTTTACCCGGCCCGGCCAGCGGATGATTCCGGGCACTCGAATGCCCCCCTCGTAAACACTGCCTTTCTTGTCACGAAGGCCGTCTGTCTCACCGTATGGATGAAAGCCAGTGCGCGCGGGGCCATTATCGCTGGTAAAGAATACCAGCGTGTTATCCCGAAGCTTCTGTCTATCCAATTCAGCCATGAGTCGACCAAAGTGCGCATCCATTTGCGCCACATTTCCCCAATAGGCTGAGTAGCTAGGATCGGCACTGGGATAATCCTTGGCAAACTCAGGCGCGGTGGCAATGGGCTCGTGCGGCTCGTGGTAGCAGGTAAAAAGAAAGAACGGTTGTGTTTTATTCCGCCATTGGCGCAGCCAGTGAATGGCCTCATCGGTGACAATCCCGGCCGAGTATCCCTTGAGTGTGCCCAATGGTGTGCCATTGCGCACAAAATTCCATGGGTTACGATGATTGGGTAGCCCGTTATTCTGCACGGAGAACCAGTGGTTGAACCCGTGATCGTTGGGCTGCGGTTGGCCCGGGAGATTGAACCTACCATTAAGATGCCACTTGCCGATGTGCGCGGTGTCATAGCCGCCATTTTGCAGAATGGTGGCAATGGTGATTTCCTCCTTGGACACGTGCATGGGTGAAAGCATGGGGATCCAGTTGTGCACGCCCACGCGCGTAGGTGTACGGCCGGTCATCAAGCCCGTGCGTGAAGGCGAACAGTTGGCTGCCGCCGCATAGCAATCTGTAAAGCGCATGCCCTCACGCGCTAATCGGTCAAGATTGGGTGTCTTTACGATCTCGTTTCCGTAACAACCAATATCTCCGTAACCAAGATCATCAGCCAGCACAATAAGGATATTAGGCGGCTGTCCGCTACCAGACACAACCGTAAGAGATATTACGAAAAAAAATAAAAACCTTTTCATAACACAAGAAACCATCATGGCAACTCGAAGGGCTCTTAATCTGCCTTTGAAGCATTTATCTGGCAACTTTTGATTTGATTTAATGAGTCGCAGCATCCACTGTGCAGACTCAGAGCCAACCCAACCATAGCGCATTTATTATGACTGACGAATCTACGACTGAAGCACAAACGAAAACAACTCAGTCAACTACCTCCCGGAAAATTCTGATCGCTTTACTCATTGGCGTGTGCGCTCTGTGGGGTCTAGATTTTCAGGCCAAACTGAAATGGCAAAAGGCCCTCAATGGCGCCAATGAACTAATGGACGTTTTCGAGAATAATCCAGCCACATACATGGAGAAAGTTGGCAAACCCCCGCGGATCAATGTTGAAGATAACAAGCTGACTCAGGTTTACCGATGGACGGGTTCACTGAAAAGTTATGATCTTTTGATTTCCTTTAGAGGCAAGGATGGCTCAGGGGGTGTAGATGATGTCGTTGGAAGAGGTACGAGGGTATTTGGAACTGAAGATATATCCAAAATGCAATTGGCCGAGAAAACTGGTACGCTGGACGAAAATTTCGTTGTCCCAGAAATTGTCAGCACCTCTGACTCCTCCCTAGCGCTCCCGACCCTCCCCCCTTTAGAGGGATTAGGAACTAAAGAAGATTCTCAAATCAATCGAGGAAGAGGACTAAGAGGTGAAAACCTTAGCGGGGGGTTTGGACAGAGCTTTCAAGGATTCAAAGATTCTGATCTAAAAATGGACACAGAAACCAAATCGAAGTGGGACGCTACAGTAAAGGAATTAAATGAGGCTCTAGAAAATCTGCCTGAAGACCGGCGGGAGAGATTCACTAAAATGCGAGAGCTGCAACAGAATTTCCGTGAGAACGCAAAAGATTTTCTCACAGAAAATCAGTACGCTATTTTTGAAAAGAACAATCCCGAACGTCAAAGAGGCGGACGATCCTCTAGCATCAGCGCGGACCAATTGAGTCTGGGTGGAGATGTTAAGGCCAAATACGAATCGGCAACCGAAAAAATGCGCGGAGAAATGCGTGCAATGTTTACGGGTGGAGGCGGAGACTCTCGTGAAGAAATGCGTGAAAAAATGGCCAAACTACGCGAACAGCATGAAACGGAATTAAAATCGATTTTAAGTGAGGAACAATTCAAGAAATATCAGGAACTACGAAGCCAACAATCTCAAAGGGGCGGCCGCTCTCGCGAACCCGGTAATAACACCCCTCCCTCCGAACCGAGTTCTGGAAATTAGAAATTCGGTTCAGGCAAATTTCTACCAGGCCTAATATCAATATAGTCGGTATTATCGATCTCACCTCTAACTAAATATACCGGCACCCAGTGCTGAGCTGTGTCAACAGCCACCGTTTTGGCATTGGCATAACGCATAGTATAAGCTGCACGCCGCCTTCCACTTGTATTTGCATCGCTCCCATGCAACACAAATGAATCATGCAACGATACGCTCCCGGCGGGCATCTCCAAACAAACTGCCGCAGCCTCCATTTCAGAAGTCACCTCTACAGTAAGTCCCAAAAGGTCCTGCCCTCCAGTACTCACCTTATCCAGCTCAGGGTAGCCTTCATGTGTACATGGAATTACCTGCATACAACCATTAGAACGATCTGTATCATCAATGGCTAGCCATACAGTCGTTATATCTGTCCCTTTAACACTATGCCAATAGGTGTTATCCTGGTGCCATGCCACTGACAATCCATCCGAAGCACGCTTCACAATGAGGTGAGACATAATGAGTATAAGATTAGCCCCAAGGACCGACTCGACTGCGTCGAGTACCCGGGGATGGCGGCATAATTCCAGCCAAAAGGGATATTTTGGATGAGGCTCCGTTAAGTATTCAGGTCGAGCGTCTACTTCCTTATTCTCTCCATCCTTATATACGACCTGTTTTTGAGGAAGATTGCCAAGCAACCTATCCAATTCCGCTCGCGCCGCCGCGATTTCCTCCTTGTTCAGCGCCTTGTGAAACAAGCAATAACCTTCAGAGGCATACGCGTTGGGATCTGTATTGCAATAATCAATCACAAAACCAAGCTAAATTAATGCACCGCGAATACAATTCCCGAATCGCTTTTATACCGAGTTTACGGCAAACTGCGGGCCTTGAAACGGAGGGCTTTGCAGCGATTGCGTGCAGTTGGTTTGTGCGAAGGCACATCGACACTGTTACTTTTCTTTGTCGCGATGCCTTTAAAATATATGGCCGGAAAACCGCTGGCCGTTTCAATTGTGGGAGCAATCCATGGAGGACTTTTTCTTCTATACTGCGCGGCAGTATTGCATGCGATGGTAGTCAACACTAGATCATTGAAATGGGCTGCGAAATTTTTTATTGCGGCACTGGTGCCCTTCGGCCCGTTCGTGATAGATAAAAGACTCAAACTAGAGATAGAAGAATTAACCCTTGAAAATTAAATAGAGTGACCGATTCACAGTCACCTATATCCAGTGGAGGTTTTTGGGGAGTTCGCACCCCATTTGCTCCCAGCAAGTCTCCTTTTTTCTATGGCTGGTTCATCGTTTTTGCCGCAACCCTCGGGAATATATTCAGTATTCCTGGTCAAACGATGGGCTTCACGGTCTTCACCGACCTATTGATAAATGAACTAAAGCTCACAAGAGTAGAACTGAGTCTTGCTTATTGTCTGGGAACCGTAGCCAGCGGCTTAACACTACCTTGGCTCGGAAAACTACTAGACAAATGGGGAGAACGAAAGATGGCCGTCTACTCAGTGATTGCTACAGGTATCATTCTCTTTTATCTTGCACAAACCGGACCTTTAAGCCGAGCCTTAGGCTCGGTCATACCCGCAGGATTAGCGGCGTTTCTTGTCATTGGCCTTGGTTTCTATTTGGTACGCGCAGCAGCTCAAGGAGTCCTCTCCATGACTTGTCGCAACGTTATTGGCAAATGGTTTGATCACCAACGCGGGCTTGCATTAGCTATCAGTGGAGTTTTAGTTTCATTCGCTTACTCCTTTGCTCCACGTGGGCTAGACTGGTTGATCCAAAAATCTGGAGGTCATCAACCTGCTTGGACCGCCATGGGTATTGGGACATTAGCCATCATGGCCCCACTGGCTTGGCTATTGTTTAGGGATCAACCTGAAGATGATGGCCTAAAAATGGATAATGGCAAAACCCCTAAAAAGAAACATGACAATCCTGACATGCATATACACCGTGAATTTTCACGAAAAGAAGCCATGGGTGATTATTCCTTTTGGATCTTCAATCTGACTTTTTCCTTTTACGCTCTTTATTCAACTGCTTTCACCTTTCATATCCTCTCATTGGGTGAAGAATTTAAAATGGACCGCGAACACATCCTCTCCTTGTTCGTCCCCATTGCTGCTACTAGTGTGGCAACCAACCTACTCTTCGGAGCCATCAATGCAAAATTGCGCTTAAAAACACTGTTGTTAGTCATGAATCTGGGCTGTCTCTCTGCAGCATTGGGAATGCTCTACTTAAACCATCCCTCTGCCCTACCGGCTTACGTCATTGGAAATGGGATCGCAAGCGGTGGATTTGTCAGTCTAACAGGTATAGTTTTACCACGCTTTTATGGTCGTAAACATTTGGGGTCGATAAGTGGAGTAAATATGGCCTGCATGGTTATAGCTAGTGGGCTTGGCCCATTATTATTTGGAGTTTGTCATCATTATGCCGATAGTTATCGGTTGATCCTAATCGCGAGTGCCTTTATTCCCGCGGCGCTGGCTTTGCTCAGCATCCGCGCGGACAATCCTCAAACCAGAATTACCGAGACATGAGCAATTTTTATCAAGGCCAGCGCTGGGTTAGCGAAACTGAGCCTGAACTTGGACTAGGTACAGTCATGAAGGCAGAAGAAGGCCGTGTGCAAATGCTCTACCCTGCTACCGGCGAAGTAAGAGTTTATGCCGAAGAAAATGCACCTCTGCGCAGGATTCAATTTAAACAGGGCGACACCATAGAGGACCATGAAGGCAATGAACGTACAGTAGAGGGTATTCATGAAGATGAAGGGGTCTTCACCTATCTTGGTACAGGTTGGAAAATCCCTGAAACAAAACTGAGTGACCATATAAGATTGCAAGGCCCAATGGAACGGTTACGAGCAGGTCAAGTGGATGAACACTCTATCTTCAAATTGCGCCAACGGGCCGTCAACATGGTGCACCAATGGAGAAAATCACCAGTGCGCGGATTTATGGGTGGCCGCATTGATCTTATTTCCCACCAGTTATACATCGCACAGGAAGTTGGCAACCGTATGGCCCCACGAGTTATGTTGTCTGATGAAGTTGGTTTGGGGAAAACAATCGAAGCTGGGCTCATTATCCACCGTCAGCTCATTACTGGTCGAGCATCGCGAGTCCTGATTATTGTCCCTGAATCATTAGTGCACCAATGGTTTGTAGAATTCTTAAGAAAATTCAATATTTGGGTGAATATCTTTGATGAAGAACGCTGCTTGTCCATCGAAAAAATTCATCCAGATACCAACCCTTTTCTCGATGACCAGATCATTCTTACAAGCATTGACTTCCTTGCCGAGAAACCTGAGCGCGTTAAGCAAGCGGAAGAAGCGGGATGGGACATAATGGTGATTGACGAGGCCCATCATCTCAATTGGAAAGAAGGCACTCCCAGCAAAGAATATCAACTTGTCCAGTCTCTTAGTCGTAAAACCGAAGGTTTACTTCTACTGACAGCTACACCGGAACAACTCGGACAAAAGAGCCATTTTTCAAGATTACAATTGCTCGATCCAGATCGATATACAGATTTCACAAACCATCAAAGCGAAGAAACACATTTCACTGATATCGCACCCATTGCCAACGCGCTCCATCAAAACAAAAAACTGACCTCACAACAGAAGAATACATTGAGGTCTATGTCTGGATTGAATGCAGAGATGGATTCGACAGCATTATTGAATACTCTACTTGATCGTCATGGCCCCGGCCGAGTTATTTTCCGAAACACCCGTGCTGCTATGAAAGGATTCCCAGAACGAAAAGCACACTTGGTGCCGTTGGTGCCGGATCGTGATATCGAAGAATGGATGAAAAATTCAGGAGCCGAGTTCATCAATGATACTTCTGAAAATGAAGAAGCCCTTAAATACAATCTTAATTACGATCCGAGGATTGCTTGGCTCGGCCGATTGCTGCATGAGCTAGGAGAAGAAAAAGTGCTACTCATTTGCCGAAGCCGTGAAAAAGCCCTTGCAATTGAGAAAGCTGTATACCGTCAAATCCCGGTAAAAGCTTCGGTATTCCACGAAGACCTCACACTCGTACAACGTGACCGCAATGCTGCTTGGTTTTCCGAGGATGATGGAGCCCGTCTGTTAATCTGCTCAGAAATTGGAAGCGAAGGGCGCAACTTTCAATTCGCCCAGCACCTTGTTTTATTTGATTTACCCCACAATCCAGAGCTTCTCGAACAGCGCATCGGACGTCTTGATCGGATTGGCCAAAAGAAAACAATCCATATACATGTACCTTATCTTAAAGACAGCCCCC
>CAJWKQ010000147.1 GCA_913041895.1 uncultured Verrucomicrobiales bacterium | reverse complement strand
GATCACGTTTACCAGCACGCTCGGCAAGGTGAAGAGGAAGTGGTTTGGGCGGTAAATCTAAAAACCGGGAAAAGAATTTGGCGTTCTAGTTATAACACTCCCTTCAAGATGGGTGGAGGAGGTGAGAAACATGGCAAGGGTCCCAAATCTAATCCTACCTATGCTGATGGTCGTATCTTTGTGATGAGTATTACCGGCACCTTGTCTGCTTGGAACGCAAAGGATGGGAAATTTCTTTGGCGCAAAAACTATAATTCACGTTTCAAACCTTCTTATCCCAAATGGGGTATGTGCAATTCACCGGTGGTTGATGGAAACCGCGTGATTGCTCATTTTGGTAATGTAGAGAAGGGGGTTTTGGTGGCTTTGGATGTAAAGACCGGCAAGGAGATTTGGGCTCAAGGTGGGGATGGACCCTGTTATTCCTCACCACTTTTAGTGGAGCACGAGGGAATTCGGCAGGTGATTGAATGGAATCACCGCGCGTTGGTAGGGGTGGAAAGTAAAACCGGTAAATTGCTCTGGGAATTTCCTTTTCCACATATTGGCACAAACCAGAATATGCCTACTCCTTCCTTTGATAATGGCAGAATTCTGGTGGGTGCAGAAAATCGCGGGCTCCATGGCATCGAACCGAAGCTGGAAAATGGTAAGTGGGTCGTTAAAGCTTATTGGAGTCACCGCAAAGTGGCTCTCAACATGAGTTCAGCAGTGATGAATGATGGCCGCTTATATGGCCTTTCACACCTTAAAAGAGGTCGGCTTTTTTGTGCTGATTCTCACACAGGTGAAGTTCTCTGGGAGGGGCCTGAGCGTGCTGGTGAGAATGCGACTTTTTTAGCGTTTCCCGGGCATGTAATGGTTCTGGCCAGCCACGGTGAGCTGCAGGTGATAGCCGCTAAAGTTGATGGGCATCAAAAGGTAGTTTCGTGGAAGGTAAGTGATAAGCCAGCATGGGCTGCTCCAGTGCTTTTGAAGAAGGGCGTTCTGATTAAGGATCAGGAACATCTGACCTATTGGTCTTTTTGATTAATCCGCTACTTCTGTAGCGGGCGTCGTCGTCGTCATCGTCGCCTCCAGTAATGGACGCGGAGGGGGCGGCGGCGGCGAATTTTTCTTCTAACCTAACTTCGAGTTTGCTTTAAAAAGTGCTCTTCCCCTTTAATCCTCTGGTACACGATGAATCGTTTTTATTTCTTTTTATTACTCATTTTTATTGGGCTTAATGTGTCAGCCAAGGATCGGTTAAATGTCATTTTAATAATGGCAGATGATTCGCATGCCGATAATTACAGTGGCTATGGCAGTAAATTTTTTTCCACCCCTCGTCTTGATGAATTAGCTCGAACAGGGGCTAAGTTTAATCACTGTTATTCCACACCCGTTTGCACCTCTAGTCGGGTAAAGATTATGACCGGGCGCTATGGTATCCGTAATTATGTTCAGTTTGGCACTTTAGATAAGGATGAAATTACTTTCGCCCATATGATGCAGAAGGCAGGTTATGTCACCGCCATTGCAGGCAAATGGCAATTACATGGAGGGGATCGCGGGACCCTGGCTCCAGCATCTGGATTTGATACCTTTTGTCTGTGGAATTATCCAGGCACCGAGCGCTCACGTTACTGGAATCCCAGCCTTATGCGCGATGGGAAGTTGCTCAAAACCACGGAAAAAGATTATGGGCCGGATATACTCACTGAGTATTTAATCGAGTTCATCAGCAAGAATAAAACCAAACCTTTCTTTGCCTATTATCCTATGTTGCTGGTCCACTCTCCATTTCCTAAAACGCCTGACAGTAAAAATGAAAAAAGATCGAGTTTGGATAATTTCCGCGACATGACCTTGTATGCCGATAAATGTGTGGGGCGCATTGTTGACGCCTTGAAGAAGAACGGTTTGCGAGAAAAGACTGTGATTATTTATACCACAGATAATGGTACGCACCGCGGTTTAACCTATCCTTATGGAAGTGAAGAGCGCAAAGGAGAGAAGGCGTATGCCACTGATGGCGGAACGCATGCACCATTAATCGTCAATTGTCCCGGCAAAGTCCCTGAGGGGGTTGTGAGTGATGATCTGGTGGATTTTTCAGACATGCTCCCGACGATTGCCGATCTTACCGGTGCGGATCTGCCTAATGTAAAACTGGATGGACGTAGCTTTTGGCCACAGTGCCAAGGAAAGAAAGGGAATCCTAGAGAGTGGATTTACCAGTATTACTACCCAAAATATAAAGCGGCTGCAGCTAAACACGGGCAGGGGGTTAATAAAAATGAGATCGTGTGGGCGCAGAATCAAAAATTTAAATTGTACGGCGATGGAACCCTCTTCAAGGTAAAGGACCGGCACGAAAATACACCGCTGAAAAACGGGGAGAATAGCGCGGCCGATCAGGCCCGTAAACTCTTGCAGGCTGCTATTGATTCTATGCCTAAAAAAGCGGCCAAACTTTCTGCGGGCAAAAAGTAAGGTGATACTGAAAGGCTTTTAATGTCGGTTGTTTCCTTTATAGGACACGTACCCTATTATGATGCACCGCATTTGGCGGCCATCGCTTCGGCCCCTTTGGTGCCGATTTTGTTATGGTTGGCATTTAGGTCACAAGAAAATGATTTGTGGAAAAATCGAGTGGCTTATGTTTTGGCTGGCCTACTTTTTTTGAATGAAATTGCCTATCGCATTTGTCTTTTCTCCTTAGCTGAAACGACAACTCAATTCCTAAATTATGGGCTTCCCCTGCATATTTGTCCCCTGTCTTTATTTGCCGGCTTAATTGCCATTACCCGGCGTTCACAGTTGGCTTATGAGATTTCGTTTTTTTGGGCATTAACTGCACCAGTAAACTCAATACTCACTCACGACATAATGAGGCCGTTTCCATCGTTCGAGTTTATCGGGTATTTTATTTCGCACTGTGGATCTATTTGGGCTGCACTTTATGCGACCTTGGTTCTTGGAATGCGTCCACAATGGATTTCTGTTTGGCGTGTTTTTGTAGCGGCTTGCGTTGTTGGAGTTATATCGGCTGTGGTGGATGTTGTGCTAGTGGGGGCTAACTATGCGTTTATGATTCATCCCCCTGATGCGGACAACCCATTCTTCGCGGCACCTTGGCCGTGGTATTTGTTAGTTATTGCTGTATCCTCAATTGGTATGTTTACAGCTATCTATTTGCCCTTCCATTTTATGGACCGATGGAAGGCCAGAAAGATTGAGGAGCTATCCGTTGAGGATGCCTGAAAGGTTTTATTCTTTTATTCAGCCAAGAGATGTTCGATGGCTTTTTCGACGTCGCGGTTGGCGATATCAGCCCAACGGAGATTTCCTTTTCGATCAATAATGTAGTAATCAGGAAAACTATTTGCCTTGTACGCTTCGTTAGTACCCCTATCTACGGCAATTGGATACTTGATGCCTTTCTCTTCTGCCGTCGCTTCCATTTTTTCTGCTCCACGTTGATGGCATACCCCTATAATGATAACGCCCTTGTCAGCATACTTTTTCATCATTTCATTGGTTTTTGGGATGGAAGCAATGCAGGGGCCGCACCATGTAGCCCAGAAGTCCAACACGATGATCTTCCCTTTGAGTTTTTTCAGATCCAGTGCTTTAGAATTCATCCAGCCATCTAGTCTGAGTTCAGGGGCAGGCTTACCTTGCATTGCGTTGAGTGCTTCGCGGACCTTACTGTTCTCGAGTGTCGGTTCGACTGCGTTAAGGGTCAGTGATAAAAATAGTGCTCCAATCAGGCCAAAAGTCTTATTCATGTACTCAAAATAGGGGAGGGTCAGGATTCAGGCAAGCTTATGTGAGGATGGTATTCTCCTTGGGAATTGACCTTGATAGGGGCTGACTTTAGCGTGCATTCAACCAGATGATAATTGTTCTCAAACCAAACCTGACCAAGAGACAGGAGAATTCAGTGCTCCGGGAAATCAAAAAGCTCGGTTATGCGCCACACGTGATGCGTGGTGTGGCCAGAACGGTCATAGGGGCCGTTGGTGATGAGAAAAAAAATCCTTCTCTCGAAACACTGTCCTCTTGGGATCAGGTTGAAAGCGTAACTCCCATTCAAAAACGTTATCGTTTAGTTGGCCGCGAAGCGCATAAGAAGAATTCCACTATTAAGATTGGCAAACATGTTATAGGTGGGAAAAAAGTTCAGGTGATGGCTGGGCCATGCTCAGTGGAAAGTGAGAAGCAACTCATGGAGACCGCTCATGCAGTCCGAAAGGCAGGGGCAACTATTTTGCGCGGCGGAGCATTTAAGCCTCGTACTTCACCCTACGAGTTTCAAGGATTGGGGGAAAAGGGGCTCAAGCTTTTGGCAAAGGCTCGAGAAGAGACGGGAATGCCGGTGATTACGGAGCTTCTCTCACAGAGTCAGGCGGATCTAGTGGCCGAGTACGCTGATATTCTGCAGATAGGAACTCGTAATGCGCAAAATTTTCAATTGCTCATTGCCGCGGCTAAGACCGGAAAACCTGTACTCTTGAAACGCGGGATGTCCATGCGAATTGAAGAATGGCTTTTGGCGGGTGAATACGTATTGGCCAATGAGAATCCATCACTGATGTTTTGTGAGCGTGGGATTCGTACTTTTGAAACATATACGAGAAATACGCTCGATCTTTCCGCGGTGCCTGCAGTCAAACAACAGTCACACTGCCCGGTGGTGGTTGATCCCAGTCAGGGATGTGGGCGGGCAGACATGATCGTAACAATGTGCAAGGGGGCGATCTCAATGGGAGCAGATGCTCTATTGATTGAGGTGCATCCCAATCCTGCAGAAGCGTGGAGTGATGGGGCCCAGCAGGTTACATTGGATGTATTCCGAAAACTCATGCGAGAACTTAAACCCTTTATAAAAGCAGCTGGGCGTTCTTGACGTGTTACAATTATTTCTAGGCGTAAGTGCACTGTTTACTTTCTTCTTTGTTTTTGGGTGCAACAAGCCATCGGTGAGTCGTCAGCCAGATACACAGCCTCTAATACAGGTTAAGACGACAAACGAAGCTTTAGTAATGTCGGCTACAAATGCTCCAATCGTTCAGCCTGAAGTGAGGGAGATACGGTTTGAGCGAAGTGACCCAAATCAATTCCGAGTTGGTTCGGCGCTCAACGAGGCACTACGTAAAATAAAGAATCAGGCAATGGGCGAGACCAGAGGTCTTAAGCTGGTTCCCTCTAGGGCCGTTCCTGTTCTATTAACCGAAGATATCAGACAACTTGATGAGCTTGATTTAACAGGTCGGGATCTTTCTGATATCTCGTGTCTTTCCCAACTTACACATTTTACTTCCCTTTATCTTTCTGACAACCACTTGAGCAAATTGGAGCCTTTGTCGAAACATAAAAGTTTATTAGCTCTGACTTTGGACGAAAATCAAATAGAGAATCTTTCCCCCTTGAAGAGTTTGGGCCAATTAACTTTATTGAGCCTTGATTCAAATAATATTTCTGTACTTAAACCCCTAGCTGAATTGGCTCATCTCAAATATCTTTATCTGGGTAATAACCAAATTGTGAATATTGATTCTTTAGAACGCTTGGAGCATTTGGTCGCTTTGGATTTATCAGCAAACCAGCTTACAGATTTGAATTCATTGGGTCGACTGGCAAAGTTGAGATCACTTGGTTTATACGACAATAAAGATCTTGAGCTAGCTCAAATCGAAGAGCTTCAAAAAGCTTTGCCTGATTGTAAAATTAATCATAACACAAGGTAGGGCTGGGTTTTTTAGCTTTGCTGTTAGTCTGAATACGATTTTCAAGTTCCATAATTGGAATGCCTGACTAGACTGGCTCTATGCGGAAGATATTGGTCTTTATATTTATTGCACACTCACTTTCTGCAGCCAAGTTTGGAGGTAGTCGCGCAAGTTTCCACGGATTTACCATGCATGAATTTATGCTTGAGGGAGTGAGTTGCAAGGTCGTGGAGCCCAAACAGATAGCTGTAGATAAACCCTGGATTTGGCGCGCCCGTTTCTGGGGGCATCAGCCTCAACTGGATAAGGAATTACTCAATCTTGGTTGGCATGTAGCTTATTGTGATGTAGCAAATTTATTTGGCAACCCTGAGTCTGTGAGACGTTGGGATACTTTTTATGAGTTTGTGACGCTCAAACATGGGTTTAATAAAAGGCCGGTTTTGGAGGGGATGAGTAGAGGTGGTTTAATTATTTATAACTGGGCAAAGGCTAATCCAACTAAAGTAACATGTATTTATGGCGACGCCCCGGTCTGTGATATCAAGAGTTGGCCCGGAGGTAAGGGCAAAGGAAAAGGTGGCGGAAAAGTATGGCAGAGGTGTTTAAAAGCTTATGGGCTTACGGACGAAGCAGCTCTACAATTTAAGGGTAATCCGATTGATGGACTGGAGCCGCTCGCTAAAGCAGGGGTTCAGTTAATACATGTGGTAGGGGATGAGGATATAGTGGTTCCAGTAGCCGAAAATACTCAAATAGTTGAGGAGCGTTACAAGGAGCTCGGCGGCATCATCAAAGTAATTCATAAGCCAGAAATAGGTCATCATCCTCATAGTCTTAAGGACCCCAAACCGTTGTTGGATTATATTCTGAAGGCGTATCAGGCTCACAAGAAATAACCGAACTTACAGTTGATATTTAAGCCTGCCCTGTTACCGTTTCTTCCGGAACCAAAATGAAAATATTAAGACATTTTTCCGTTACTGTTACGTTCTTGGCCTTGATGGTGTTTGCCCGGGCCGATGAAAAATCTGCTATTGCCGCTATTGAGAAACTTGGTGGGCGCGTGCTCTATGTAGCAAAGGATTCCAAGGAATATAACGTTACCATCACCAAAAATCTTTTTAATAAGGAAAAAGGTTTTACTGCGGCGGATACTAAACTGCTCGGGGAATTATCTAATGCAGTGGAAATATCATTTCAGCACCCAGACACCGATGATTCCTGGATTACTTCGATCAAGGGGCTAAATAACCTCAAGAGATTGCATCTGGAGAAAACCAAGATTACCGACAAAGCTCTTGATACGGTAGGGGCAATTAGTAGTTTGGAATATTTGAATCTCTATAAAACTGCAGTTACTGATGGGGGTATGGACAAGCTGAAAAATTTAAAGAAGCTTAAAGCATTGTATCTTTGGCAGACTAAAGTTACTGAAAATAAAGCTAAGAGTTTTCAGGCGGATATGGCCAAGGCGGGAAACAAGGATCTTTCCATAAATATAGGAGTGGATAAGGATTTTAAAAGTGTGAATACTGTGGCGCGTTTGAAGGTGCAGCGGGCAGCTTCAGAGAAGTCGGCTAAGGAGGCTGCTGCAAAGGCCGCTAAGGCGGAGGCTGAAAAATATGCAGCAATTAAGGAACCGAAGTTTGATAAAGATATTTTGCCAGTCATCCAGAGGCGTTGCACGGAGTGTCACGGAAAAGACAAACAAAAAGGCAAGCTGCGCCTTGATAGCTTTGCTGAGTTACAGAAAGGTGCCGATGGGGAGCCTATAGTAACTGCAGGTAAGGCGGGGGAAAGCTCGCTTTTGGCCCGGATCAGCTTACCTGATAGTGATGACGAAAGGATGCCCCCCAAAGGGAATCGGTTATCTGATCCAGTGAATGCACTAATCAAGCGGTGGATTGAGCAGGGTGCTAAGCAAAAGTAGTGTTTTCGAGCGATTTCTCGGAGGCGAGGTTACTGAGTCTGCGTATTTTGTGATAATGCTGCGCTATTTTCACGCTTCATAAAATTTTCTTTTTATTTGCAGGCAATTTATAGGCTAAAACAGCGTTTTTTTGGCGAACAATCACTTGGCATGGCTAATGCTAAATACATTGTACATACAGAGTTTGAACTGACTCTATAATAAATAAACAACACTGTAAAAAAGAGGTCTGTTCAGCTCGAGGAGTTGGGGTAGCTTTGCT
>CAJWKQ010000146.1 GCA_913041895.1 uncultured Verrucomicrobiales bacterium | reverse complement strand
GTGAAATTTCCGCTTTAGCCACGCCGCAAAGGAGATAATTGAAACCATCGCCCAGAGGCAGAAAGGTTCGCATTTGTTCAATGCGCCCAGTTGTTTCAGCGGCCATTTGAAAGAGCGAATTAATTTGTACGAACTGAATACCTGTTTCCTCATAGATTGCCTCCCAGGAAAGTTTATCCAGTGTGCGGTCAATGCCACGTTGGTTGCGGCTGTCGCGGTAACAGAATGTGGGTTCCATCACTTCACCCGTTCCATCCAGTAGAAAATAATCGAGCCCCCACGCATCACAACTAATGCTCTTAATGGGTAGCTTGCGGGAGGCCGCAATCTTTAACCCGATTTTTAGTTCGGAAAATAAACGGGAGATTTCCCAGCAGAAACCGTGTTCGGTCTCAACTGGTCCATTGGGAAAACGATGCAGTTCCTCTAGTGACAAACGGCCATCCTCGAGTGTGCCGAGCATCAGCCGGCCACTCTCGGCACCCAAATCACAGGCAAGGTAGTGCATGGGATGATTGAACCGAAGGCGGCCGCCTGCGCAAAGGAAAAGTTTGCCAATATAGCGGGTTTACGTGTAGTGCCTTAGGGCATGTCGAAGACGGCGTTGTTGTTTGCAGGTCAGGGGGCGCAGGTGGTTGGGATGGGTAAGGATTTGGCTGAGAAATATCCGGCAGCCCAAGTCTTGTTCGACCAAGCCAATGAGGTATTGGGTTATGACCTGACTCAAATCTGCTTTGAGGGTCCTGAGGATGCTCTTACCCAGACTGAAAACGCCCAGCCGGGAATATTTCTGGTCAGTTGGGTCGCGTTTGAACTTCTGAGGGAGCGGGTACCTGATCTTAATTTTGAGGCTACTGCGGGTTTATCACTGGGCGAATTTACCGCACTAACAGCGGCAGGAACAATATCCTTTGAGGATGGGCTGAAGGTAGTGCGCCAGCGCGGACGTTATATGCAGGAGGCCTGTGATGCCACTGAAGGCGGAATGGCCGCAGTGATTGGTCTGGATGAAGCAGCCACACGTGAGGTATGTGATGCTGCAGACGTGGAACTGGCGAACCTTAATTGCCCGGGGCAACTGGTCATTTCCGGAGCCACTGCTGGCATTGAAAATGCCTGTGACTTGGCCAAGGAAAAAGGAGCCAAGCGCGCATTGCCTTTAACTGTAGCAGGGGCTTATCACTCACGGCTTATGGGGAGCGCCAGCCCAAAGCTGGAAGCAGTCCTGCGCGAAGTGCCTCTCAACTTGCCCAATGTGCCGGTAATATCCAATGTTACCGCCAAGCCGCACGCAACCGCCGGTGAAATTCTCCAGCGTTTAGTGGAACAGGTAACCAGTTCCGTGCTGTGGGAGTCATCCATCCGGTATCTTTTGGATGAAGGTTTTACCCGATTTATCGAATTGGGCCCGGGAACTGCGTTGACCGGCTTTATGCGTCGCATTGATCGGGAGATCGAGGTATTGAATGTCGCGGATTCTGAAAGTCTCGAAAAAACGGTTAACGCTTTAAAATTATAACATTATGTCACTCGAAAATTTAACAGCCGTAGTCACTGGAGCTGGCCGGGGAATCGGCCGTGCAATTGCACTGAAGCTTGCTCAAGACGGCGCCAATATTGTTTGCGTATCACGTACCGAATCCAATTCACAAAAGGTTGCAGAAGAGGTTTCTGCGCTTGGCCGGAAGAGCTGGGCGGTTGCGGTGGATGTGGGTGACTCAGCTGCAGTTGAGGCGTCCGTAGCAAAAATACTCGAGGACACTGGAGGAGTTAATATCCTCGTTAACAATGCAGGGGTAACGCGTGATGGTTTACTTATGCGTATGAGTGAAGAGGACTGGGATACAGTGATTGACACCAATTTGAAAAGTGTCTTTACCCTCACAAAAGCTTTCTCTCGCGCCATGAGAAAGGCGGATAATGCTCGGATAATTAATATCTCTTCAGTGGTTGGTCTCACAGGTAATGCAGGCCAAGTCAATTACGCAGCGAGCAAATCAGGCCTGATAGGACTCACCAAGAGTTGTGCAAAGGAATTTGCCAGAAGCGGTATCACTGTAAATGCTGTTGCCCCTGGTTTTATTGTTACTGACATGACTGATGAGCTTAGTGATAAGGTTAAAGAGTCAATAAAATCCAATATTCCGATGGGTGAAATGGGTAAAGTAGAGGACATAGCTGAGGCAGTAGCCTACTTAGCGAGTCCTGGAGCGAGTTATGTTACTGGGCAGGTGCTGACTGTTGATGGCGGCATGGTGATGTGAACAGAAGAAACCGTAAATTAAAGGCTCTTTTTTTTGTGAATAAAAAAACCCGACTCCGGACTTGACGCTTGGGAGGAATTGGCTGACAAGAGCGCTCGTTATTGAAGGAACGATATGTCTGAGGAAATTAGTATTGAAGATCGAATTAAGAAGATCGTCGTTGAGCAGCTCGGAGTGAATGCTGATCAGGTAACCCCTGAGGCTAAATTCATTGAAGATCTAGGGGCAGATTCTCTAGACACAGTGGAGTTGGTAATGGCGTTGGAAGAGGAGTTTGGAAACGAGATTAAAGACGAGGACGCCGAGAAACTCACCACCGTTGGTGATGTGGTCCGCCATATCGAGGATAATTCCTAATCTGGCACGCGATTTAGGGCAGCGGGCCAGCCGGTTCCGTCTGCCCATTTTTTATGTCGAGCACTTCAGGTAATCGAATAGTGGTCACCGGTTTAGGTGTTGCTTCTTCTCTGGGTTGTGAGGTTGAAACACTCTGGCGGAATGTGATTGATGGCCAGTGTGGGATTGATCGAGTTAAATCCTTTGATGCTTCCGATTTTGCCTGCCAAATTGCTGCTGAGGTTGGCGAATTTGATCCGACACCTGCTTTTCCCAACCCCAAGGAAGTTCGTCGGGCAGATCGGTTTACCCAGCTAGGAATATTTGCAGCCTGGAAGGCTTTAGTAGATTCAGATATGAATCTAGAGGAGCTGGACCGCGATCAGATCGGTTGTTATATCGGAAGTGGCATTGGCGGTCTTGGAACGCAGGAAACGCAACATACTGTACTCACCGAACGTGGTCCTGGTAAGATGTCTCCCTTTACCATTCCAATGCTTATCTTGAACATGGCCTCTGGCGTGTTCTCCATTTACTACGACTTGCGTGGCCCCAATGTGGCCACCTGTAGTGCATGCGCCACCAGCACTCATGCATTGGGTGAAGCATGGAGGACGATAAAAATGGGTGATGCTAAGGCGATTTTTGCCGGTGGAGCTGAGGCGGCAGTGGTGCCTATGGGCATGGGTGGCTTTGCAGCAATGAAGGCCATGAGTACACGCAATGATGATCCGAAAGGTGCCTCTCGTCCCTTCGATAAGGATCGTGATGGTTTTGTGATGGGTGAGGGTGCTGGGGTGCTGGTTTTGGAAGAAATGGATCACGCCATCATGCGTGGGGCAAAAATATACTGTGAGATAGTTGGCTACGGGAATACTGCCGATGCCAACCATCTTACTGCTCCAGATCCTGATGGTAAGGGAGCTGCACGTTGTATGCAGATCGCCTTGCGTAGCGGAGGATTGGACACTGACAACATTGATTATATTAACGCTCATGGTACCAGTACTCCTCAAGGAGATATTTGTGAAACCAAGGCAATTCGGACTGTTTTTAAGGAGCATGCTGATAAGCTCGCTGTAAGCTCCACCAAAGGTGCTACCGGTCATATGCTTGGTGCAGCAGGTGGTGTGGAGATGGCACTTACGGCGAAGGCATTACAAACGGGTATCGCGCCGCCCACTATAAATCTGGAAAATCAGGATCCTGAGTGTGATCTCGATTACGTGGCCAATGAGGCGCGTGAGATGGAGATAAATGCGGCTCTAAGTAACTCCTTTGGTTTTGGCGGGCATAACGCGACCATTGCCGCGACCAAGTTTCACGGTTACGCTGCCAGAACAGCCTAAAGGCTGAAGGCAGAAAATGAACTTTCTTTCGCTTATTGAGCACAAGCGTGATGGCGGTGAGTTGTCGCCTGAAGTTATTGATGAGCTCATCGAGGCATATTCGTCGGGTTCCATTCCAGACTATCAAATGGCTGCTTTCCTGATGGCGGTGAACATCCGTGGCATGAGCACCGATGAAACTCGTGCCCTTACACTGGCCATGCGTGATAGTGGTTCAGTACTTCAGTTTCCTGAAGACGACCGTCCAATCGTCGATAAACATTCCACCGGAGGGGTTGGCGACAAGGTTTCCTTGGTGTTAGCCCCTCTACTTGCGTGTCTTGGGTGTCGGGTGCCAATGATTTCAGGTCGCGGTCTTGGAATTACAGGTGGCACACTGGATAAACTGGAGAGTATCCCCGGATTTAGTACGCAGTTGTCTGCTGGCCAGCTCATAACACAGGTTCAATCGATCGGGGTGGCGATGGGAGGGCAAACTGCTGAAATCGCGCCGACAGATCAGCGCCTGTATGCACTACGTGATGTTACTGGTACCGTGCCGTCGATTCCGTTGATTACGGCTAGTATCCTCTCCAAGAAATTAGCCGAAGGTTTAGATGCACTTGTGATGGACGTGAAATATGGTAGTGCTGCATTCATGCGTGATCGAGATGAGGCGCGCACTTTGGCAAAATCCATTGTGAACCTCGCTAACGAATGCGGCGTCCAATGTCGTGCAGTTATATCGGACATGAATTCACCTTTGGGGTGCTCGGCAGGTAATTGGCTGGAAGTGAAGGAGGCTGTGGCGTGTTTAGAAGGAGAAGGCCCGAAGGATTTGGAGGAACTGACGATTGCCTGTGCTGCTAATCTTCTGGGAGGTCAAACTGAAAAAGCCCGTTCGGAATTGGCAAGCGGTAGGCCCCGCGAGAAATTTAATGAACTTCTTGAGGCCCAAGGGGCAGATCTTTTGGGCTTTGAAGAAAAACTATCAATGGAAAACACCGCGCCTGTTTATCGGGTATTATTGGCTGATCAGGAGGGATTTGTTTCTCGTTGTGATGCGCGAAAGATTGGCGAGTTGGTTCGCCATATGGGAGGAGGGCGGCTGAAGATGGATGATCAGATTCAGATGGAAGTTGGGATTGATCAAATTCTTAAGCCTGGCGAACCTGTTGGGAAAGGAACCGTGCTGGCTCGAGTGCATGCAGTTTCGGATGTTGTTGCTGAGGAAGCTTTGCGAGAATTGGCTGGGGCCTTCGAAATTTCGGTGGATTTACCTGCCTCGGAGGGATTGATTGCTGAAGTGATCTAGCTGAATCACGCGTTGACACGACTTTTGTTTACTGGCATGCTCCGCCGCTCCCCATTCGGATCCCGGGGTTATCGAACATCTTTTTACCAATTTTAGGCTGATTTCATGAAACGTACATTTCAACCTTCAAATTTGAAGCGGGCCCGCAAGCATGGCTTTCGTAGCCGCATGGCGACCAAAGGCGGTCGTGCTATTCTCAAACGTCGTCGGCAAAAAGGCCGAGCTCGCCTCACTCCTGCCTGACGATGAATGCGCCGGCCCGTCTGAGGCTGACGCGTGCGATGCGGATCCGTCATCGGGCCGATTTTGCACGCCTCAAGCAGCAGGGTCAGCGACTTGTACTTGGTTGTCTCGTACTTAATTGGCAGGAACTTTCAACCGGAGCAAACTCAAAATTCGCCGTGATTACAACCCGCAAACTTGGTAAAGCCGTTACTCGCAACCGATGTCGTCGCATTTTGCGTGAGTGTTTTCGCCTGCATCAACACGAATTTCGGGTGCCTGTGGAATTGGTTCTGATTGCCAGAGTCTCCATGGTCGGGCAATCCTACGTGCAGGTGGAACGAGTTTACCTGAATCTATTGCGACAAGCTAAGCTGATTAACTAATTGAATCCTCTACAACATTTGCTCTTGGGTTTGCTCCGATTTTACAGATGGGCCATTTCGCCGATACTCACTGCTCTTGCGGGAGGGAGTATCTGCCGGTTTGAACCCAGTTGTTCCCAATACGCTTCTGAAGCAGTGCGGAAGCATGGGGCGGTGTATGGCTCATGGTTGACTTTAAAACGCTTGGGTCGCTGTCATCCATGGGGTGGATGTGGGCATGACCCGGTGCCGGAGATAAAGGAGCCAGCTGCTTGATGGACCGCACCGGAAAAATAATCCTCGCTGCTTCGATATTGCTCCTCATTGGAGGTCCAATACTTCAGAATAAATTTGGGCCCAAGTCAAAGTCTCCGGTTGTAGACGCTAATGCTTCCATTAAAGGGACAAATCAAGTTTTACAAACCAATGGTCAGCCATCTGTGGTTGATCCTACGCCTGTAGATGGTGAAGGTAAGAACACCAACACAGTAGCAGCTCCAGTTACTCCTTCAACCAATGCTGTTCCAGTAAACCCCGAAACAGAACTTAAAACTTCAACGGCTCCGGAAGAGCCAGAACAGACAGAAGTTCTGGAAAATGAATTTGTGAAGTTCACCTTCACCAACCGCGGAGGCGGAGTGAAGAAGGTGGAAATGAAAAAATTCCCTGCCGAAATGTACGTTGTGGCTGCTGGATCAGGGGATGATCTTTCAGGGTCTTGGCAAAAAGTAGATATGGTTATGGATCGTGGTCGTTTGCCGTTGCTTTCTTTTGAACCGCGTATTGAAGAGAAAGTGGGTGGAGCGCCTGATTCCCCTCGGCCATATGCGAAATCTACCATTTACGAAACATTAGAGAAGTCAGGTACAAATGTTGTGGCTACAGTGGCATTTGGGTCTTGGCGTGTTCAAAAGACTTTTTCACTCGCCTCAGACTATCAGTTG
Organism: uncultured Verrucomicrobiales bacterium; assembly: GCA_913041895.1. Lineage (GTDB taxonomy): Bacteria > Verrucomicrobiota > Verrucomicrobiia > Limisphaerales > UBA1100 > UBA1100. Next base: position 1,162 of record CAJWKQ010000146.1, on the reverse strand, counting down.
AATGCGGAGATAGTGGTGAGCAATACAGCGACAAATACGTTGAATGAGGCGGAGTTTTACCTGTTGAGCGGCACGGCAAACGAGCCGCTAGACCCTTCGATGCTCATGGGGCTTAATTTCGGTTCCATGTGGTTTGACGGAGACGAAAATTACAAAGTCGACCAAGGGTACTTCGATAATTACCGGGCTGGATGCCAACTTTTTGGGAGAAGGAGTGATGGCCCCCTAAATAATTATCAGAACGGTCAGAGCAATGTGAAGTGGCTCGGAGCCTTCAGTCGTTTCTTTGTGCAGGCAGTTATTCCACAGGAACCTGGGCATTCACTAAACATTCACGAGTTTCGTTTGGATTCTCTGAGCGATAAAGAAGCTAATGCTGCCGGTGTAAAAGTAAAAAATAACCAAATGGCCTGGGAAACGGCCCTTAAGGTAAAGGTTCCACCGCTGCCTTCTGGTGGCGAACATAAATTTCAATACACATTGTACACTGGCCCGAAGGAATACGATCGCCTAAAGGAAATAGGTGTAGTCAATGGCGGGAATCAATTTCACCGTATGATGGATTTTGGGAAGTGGTTCGGCTGGATGGCCGAGGGTCTTCTCAGGTTAATGAAGTGGATGGAACCCAGTCTTGGATTTCTGGAATCGATCAAGATTAGTAGTTGGGCTCTGGCAATTATCTGTATCACTTTGGCTATTAAACTGATTTTTTGGCCGATTACCGCCAGGAGCACGCGGGCCATGAAAAAAATGGCAGCGGTGAACGCTAAAATGATGCCTGAGATTACCAAGATTCGGGAAAAATATAAGGGTGATTATCAGAAGATGAACACCAAGATGATGGAGATTTATCAAAAGTATGGGGTTAATCCACTGTCACAGGTAGGGGGTTGCTTGCCTATGCTGATTCAAATCCCCGTGTTCTTTGGATTCTTTACTATGTTGAGGAGTGCAGTTGAATTGCGCGGTGCTGAGTTTCTCTGGGCCTCGGATCTTTCTTCACCTGATACCGTTGCAACACTAGCCGGCTTTCCAATTAACATTATGCCGCTCCTGATGACGGGTACGATGTTTTTGCAAATGCGGCTGCAGCCCCCCTCACCGGGCATGGATCCTACCCAGCAGGCAATGATGAAGTATATGCCTCTGATGTTTGTTGTTT
>CAJWKQ010000145.1 GCA_913041895.1 uncultured Verrucomicrobiales bacterium | reverse complement strand
CAGATTATATCTTCCCCATGATTCAGGCAGGCGCGATATATGAAGACCAATATTACTTGGGTACAAGTATTGCGCGGCCATTGATCGCCAAGAGAATGGTGCAGATAGCTAAAAGTGAAAATGCTCAATCTATTGCTCATGGGGCAACTGGAAAGGGAAATGATCAGGTGCGTTTTGAGCTGACGGCAGCTGCATTAGCGCCAGAAATCGATATTATCGCACCTTGGAGGATGGCTGAGTTTCGTGATCAATTTCCAGGGCGTAAAGAGATGCTGAAGTACTGCACGGAGCAGGGCGTAAGCGTTGAGGCCAGCGCCAGTAAACCTTATAGTATGGATCGTAATTTGCTCCATATTTCTTACGAGGCCGGGATTCTAGAGGATACATGGTTCGATGCATTTAGCTTAAAGAACAAGGATATGTTCAAGTTGTCTGCTTCTCCAGAAGAAGCACCTGATAAACCTGAATATGTTAATTTAGATTTTAAAAACGGCAATTGTTTTGCAGTAAACGGCCGTGAGTTGAGTCCTTTAAATGTTATGCTCAAATTAAATAAATTGGGAGGGAAGCATGGAATTGGGCGTGTTGATATTGTTGAAAATCGGTTTGTGGGGATGAAGAGTCGAGGTGTTTATGAAACACCGGGAGGAACGATTCTTCATTTTGCCCATCGTCAAATGGAATCGATTACTATGGATCGGGAGGTCATGCATATCCGTGACTCTCTTATCCCGAAATATTCAGAATTAGTTTATAATGGTTTTTGGTTTTCGCCAGAGCGTGAGGCGCTGCAAGCATTAGTTTCTGAAACGCAGAAAAAAGTTACTGGCCGGGTGAGATTAAAGCTTTATAAGGGAGCTGTATATACATCCGGGCGAAAATCACCGGTAAGCTTATATAATCCTGACATTGCCACGATGGAGGCGGATTTGACCAATGCGTATAATCAGGATGATGCGACTGGTTTTATCAAGCTAAATGCTCTTCGGCTAAAAGTGCGTTCCGAAGTTCAAGGGAAAAAGAAAATTGGGAAGAAAAGGAAGCGTTAGCGTTTTTCCGGTAGTTCTACTTGAGCATGAATATTAGTTATACCTGCTTCTTGTGCTAAGTCTCTAACGCTGACTACCTCTCCAAACGGTGCCTTTTCGTCTGCTTGTATCGTAAGATTAATGGTAGGTTTTTTGGCAGCCCGTTGATAAAAAGCTTTTCTAAGTTCAGAAAGAGTGACTGTTTTATTGTTGAGTTGTAAGTATGGCTTATTTTTCGCAATGCGAACAGAAAGGGGGTCTCCTGTTTCGGTTGCTGAGCTGCCTGCTTGAGTAGAGGTGGGTAACGATAAGTCGAGGGCCGGTATGCGTTCTTTAAAGGTAGTTGTTATTACCAAAAATATAAGAACTACCATTAAAACATCTATCAAAGAGACAATGATGACTGATGGTGCAGTCCGTTTCTTTTTTGGTTTAAACTGCATGTTTATACGTTTTTTCGATATTGCTTATGTAGAAACTGATCGCAAAGGTTTTCCATTTCTATCGCGAGTATTTCAACTTTACGGTTGAAGTAGCTCCAGCCAATCAATGATGGAATAGCAACCACCAATCCGAGTAATGTTGCTTTTAGAGCGATGCTGATACCTTTGGAAAAAAGAGCAGTCTGTTCAGCAGAAGCTTCAACCCCCATCCCTTGGAATAGTGTAATTAAGCCAAATATGGTGCCAACCAAGCCTAAAAGAGGGGCGATGCCCGTAATGATTTCAAGAATTACAATTCCCCTTTCCATTTTGGCAACTTCTACTCTAGCGCGGGTTTGTAGCATTTCTGTATTTTCCTCTCTACTGAGGTGTAGATGGTCAATTGCACATGCAATAAGTTGGCTGTAGGGTGATTGGATTTCATTAGTGGTAGTGCGGAGTTTTAAGAGGTCATCTTGAGACTCGCAAACTCCCTGTAGCTCTACAATTCTTGAAGGGATAATGATTGATCGGCGTAAGGCAAGGCCACGTTCAAAAATGAGAAATAGGCTTATCGTTGAGGCTAAAATGAGAACCCCGATAATAGTATTTTTCATTGCAGATGAGGATGGGCCGGCGGTTTCTGAGTTCATTGCCGTTGAGGCAGAAGAGTTTTCCGCACTGACTTTATTCGTATTGAATAAAAATATGGAGAAGCTCAGAATGAGAAGAGCGCGGAGGGTCTTCATTTGACAAGATAATTAAATGAAATTCTACAATGCCTAGGGCCTTTTCCGAGTCTTTGCTTCATCTCTTTTGTCCAGGGCTCAAACGGTGCAGGCCGCCTTATAGCCTCACTACAATAATGTTGCAAGTTTGGTAAAGCACTTGTTTCACGAATTACTAGAGCATCTATTTTGCCATCGTGGTAAAGATTGAAATCAACTATTACTTGGCTGGGGCTCCAAGATCTATCTCTTATTTGATTTCGCCATGCGATGCTTATGGCAGCAAAGAAACGGGCATCATAGTCGCCGAAACCCGTAAGGCGAACGTCAAGGGCGGGAGGCCCTTTCTGGTCTATCCCTCCGTCCTGCTTCATGCTACGACTGCCTAGGCCCTTTCTTGCTTCACTGAGCGTTGGGGTTTTGGGCAAATGTGGTAGTTTGGGAAGTAATGATGTTGTGATATTTGATCTTGGCAGAGATGCAGAGGTCATTTGGCTTAAATCTACCAAGGCTACGACGTCTTGCGTGTTTTTAAAAATTGCTGACCTATCAGGAGGAATGATGTCAGGGGATATTTCAGTCGACTGTTTAGCGGTAGTAGAAATCTCATTGGATTTAGAGTGCAGGAGCGGGTTTAAACTGGGCGTAGTTGCTGACGGGGCTAAAACCGAACTATGCATAGTGCCCGGGGCGAGTGAGTCGCCATCCTTTATTCGGGGGGTATTTTTGAGTTTTTCAGTAGTTTCTGGGTTTGCTGAAATTGAATTTGCGTTCGAGTAAAAAGGGGTCTTTTTCTCTGATGGTGTTATTGACTTTGTTTCTGGGTTAACTGGAACAAATATATTTTCAAACTCCGCCGGTTTTGTTGTGAGATTGAGCGTGACAAGTCGGTTTTTTGTTTTAGTTGCGGAAGGAGCAGTGGTAACATTTAGCCATCCTCCCCATTTTATGCCGGCAGCAACAGAAACATGAATCACGCAAGTGGCTATTAAAGCTATTGCATTATCACCAGTTGATCCAATTTTCTTTTTGGCGTTAGTGTGTATCAATAGGTAAAATTTGAATTGTTGCCGGCGAAGCTGGCAATCTATTTTTGTTAGTAGAGAACGTCGAGCTTTTGATTCAATGTTGGAACGGTAACTCTAGCATGAGGCTTGAGAGATTGCAGTGTTTTGCCGAAAGCAAGAGCGCTTTCCTCTTCTCCATGAACTACGTAGATGTCTTTCATAGATCCGCTGCAGGTTTCTATATGGGAGACTAATTCATCGCGGTCTGCATGACCTGAGAAAGCATCATGCCGTGCTACTTGGGCTTTAACATCGTACGGTTCGCCAAATATATTCACGGGTGAATCGCCATTAGCGATTCGGGAGCCAAGCGTATGTTGGGCGCAATATCCTACAAAAAGTACAAGGTTATTCTTGTTTTCAATATTATTTTTCAGGTGATGCCTGATACGTCCACCTTCACACATCCCAGAAGAGCTGATAATAATTGCGGGACCCTTTAATTGGTTGAGCTGTATTGAGCGGGAAACTTGCCTAATGTATTGCAGGTTCTCCATTCCAAATGGATTCTCCTTTTCACGCAGGAACGTGTATATGGATTCATTGAAACATTCGGGATGAAGTCGGAACACCTCCGTGGCATTAACACTAAGGGGGCTGTCTACAAAAATAGGTATATCCGGCAAGTCACCGCTTTCGTGCAGTTGGTGTAAAGTATATACAACTAGTTGTGTTCGCCCCACGGAGAAAGCTGGAATAATAATTTTACCTCCCCGATGGGCCGTTTCCATTATTCCTTTTGCGATTTCTACAATAGACATGTTCCTGTCTCCGTGCAATCGGTTCCCATAAGTGCTCTCGATATGAAGAACATCTACATCCTGAACAGACTGAGGATCCCGAAGGATAGCATGGCCGCCACGGCCGACGTCTCCGGTAAAGAGATAGCGCTTCTCATGTCCATTTTCTCTGATGTCTAGTAATACTTGAGCGGACCCAAGAATATGGCCAGCATCATGAAAAGTGAGTGATACCCCGTCTGCGATTTGCATAGGGCGGTCATAATTAAGTGAAACAAATTGCTTAATGGCTCTGGCCGCGTCTTCAATAGAATATAAGGGTTCCACTGGCGATTCGCCTTTTTTTGCACGTTTCTTCGAGACGTATTCCGCGTCGTGTTTTTGTATCCTTGCGGAATCTTCAAGCATTATGCCCGCTAGGTCCCGAGTGGCATGTGTGCAGAATATATTTCCATCAAAGCCTTGTTTCACCAGGTTGGGAAAATTGCCGCAATGATCTATGTGAGAATGACTGAGTATGGCCAAGTCAATCTCTTTAGGCTCGAAAGGAAAGTTCTTATTACGATCAATTGATTCTGAGCGCTTGCCCTGGTAAAGTCCGCATTCTAACAGGATGCGTTGACCATTAACCTCGAGCAGAAACATGGAGCCGGTCGTGGTTCGCGTTGCTCCGCAGAATTGCACTCGCATACGATCCTTATAGTAATAAAATGCCATTTAGTCGAGATTGGATTGATACTTGTCTTGTTTTTCGATAAGGGCAGTGCGTGGATGTCGAATCACATGGTGTTCGTGTTACTCTTGATCGCTTAGAATATCAGGTTGGGGTTTTAACCCCGCCTGACAAACCGCATTGTTTTGCTTATCATATCAGTATTTTGAATGAGGGGGAGGAGACTGTCTCAATTTTTGGACGGAAGTGGGTTGTTAGGGAATCCAGCGGAGACATTACTGCAGTTGAAGGGGATGGCCTTGTGGGTGAATTCCCGATTTTAGGACCAGGAGAACATTTTAGCTACAATAGCTATCATATGATTCATGCACCTAGGGCAGTTGCTCAAGGAAGTTATTTGGGAAGAACTATCAAAGGAGCTAAGGTGATCTTGAATATCCCAAAATTTGATATGATAGTGCCGGGTGGAGATATCGGTTACTGCTAAGATCTTATCTAGCGCGAAATATTATGCGGGCTTTGGAAAGGTCGTAAGGAGACATTTCAACTCTTACCGTGTCGCCTTCAGCAATTCTGATCCAGTTTTTCCGCATTTTACCAGAAATATGAGCGAGAACCTCATGTCCATTGGGCAACTTAACTTTGAACATTGTGCCGGGCATTACTTGAGAAATCGTGCCTTCGAGCTGAATGGGTTCTTCTTTCGCCATCTGGAAAGTGCGCACCTTGGCTTTTGCTTGGAAGGTTGGCAAACAAAAAAACTATTTAAAACACAATGCAATGGTTATTCTCTTAGGAACCTTTCGATCTTGCTATCCAAGGCGGTGCGCGCATTTTTATCAACTAGGTTGCCCTGTCTATCAATCAGCCACATTGCCGGTATTCCTCTAATACCGTATCTCACGGCAAATTTATTTCCCCACCCCTGTCCATCAAATTGTTGAGGCCAAGATATTTCTTCTTTGGCAATATATTTTGTCAGCTCGTCTTTGGAGCGATCCAGCGAGATGCCGATAATTTCAAGCCCTTTATTGTTATACTTAGCATAGGTTTTTTTGACATTGGGCAGCTCCGCTATACAGGGGCCGCACCAAGTTGCCCAAAAGTCTATCAAGACCACCTTTCCCTTCATCTTGGCGACATCAATTTTGCGTCCGTCAACAGCTACAAAGGAAATCTCCACAGGTTTGCCCAAGGCTTCCATATTCGTTAATTGACCCTTAGCTTGTTGAGCCACCTGATCGGGCCCATTGTCTGCAACTTGTCGTAAATATTCTTTGGATTTCTCAGGCGTTGCGTTTTCAGCAAGCTTTAGCAAGGCTGAATTAGCGTGGGCATCTTTTGGGTGTTTTTTCAACATGGCCAGTATGCCTTTTTCAGCGTTATCTGCTAAATTCTCCGAAAGTGTTTTATCTTTAATCAAGCCACTAGCTTCGTTCATCATCAAAAGGGGCCTAGATTCATTAGGGAATTCCTTGGCCAACTCTTGAGCTCCTTTTGCATAAGTCTCAAATGCCTCTGCCGTGTCTTTAGCCATTAACGCCTGTACTTTAGCTATAAGCTCTTGTGTCGCATCTTTAAGTGTGCGGTCGTCATTCTTATCTTTTTCCGCTGACCATCCAGTAATGCTAGTTAAGAGAGCTGCAATTACGTAAAACTGCGCTAAGGTTTTGCTCTTTTGTTTCATATATTTGTTGATTTTTTTGGCGGAAATTTCAGTGGTGCGAATATCTGAATTTTCTAGCTAAGTTTCTTGAGGGTTTCCATTCCGTCTCCTTTAAGATGAAGAGTTTGAGTCGGGAATGCAAACTCAAGACCCATGTCTTCGATTTTTTCCATTATCTTCAAGTTCACGCGTTCACGTGTGTCGAGATACTCTTTCCAGACAGTGCTTTTACTAAAATAATATAGAAAGATATCAAGAGAGCTTGCTCCATAATCTGTAAACTGCACTAGTTTGTAGTCCTGATCAACTCCTTCATCTTCCTCCAGGATTTTTTCAATTTCTATAAGAGCCTCTTTCATTTGGGTTGCAGAAGTATCATAGGAAAGTCCTAGGGTCATTTTAATCCTGCGCTTTGGCATGCGAGACCAATTTTTAATTGTTTCTCCAGCTAGTTTCGCATTAGGAACGCTCATCAAAGTTTTATCGAACATTCGGATTTTCGTAGAACGGAAACCGATTTCTTCGACATCGCCGTCTATATTGCTTCCAACGGTTATCCAGTCTCCAACTTTATAGGGTCGGTCGATGAGGATGTTAACTGTCCCCACAAGGTTGGCGACTGAATCTTGAGACCCCATTGAAATTGCTAGACCGACAATGCCCATGCATGCAAAAAGCCCTGTTATATTGATTCCGATGGTTGCTAAAATCGTAAGTGACCCGACAATTACAACGAGTATCCTTAAAGCCCTCCTGATCAGTGGTGTAAATTGGCCGCGCAACCCTTCGTCGGCCTTTGCGACCAGTTCGTCGATGTAGTGTGCGGCTACGTCCACTAACCGGTAAACAAGCCAAATGATACTAAGGCCGAGAAAGACAGAGTAACTTTTACCAATTAATTCGGTCGGAAAATTATTTAAATTGAATACCAAGAGAAAGCTGGCGATATGAATGGCGCCAATCATCACAAAGGCGTTTACAGGCTTGATTATCGCTTCAAAAAGTTGGTCATCCCATTCAGCATCCGTTTTTTCAACATACGCAGTTATCTTCTTTTGGATATAATTGAGAATAATGCGTTTAAGCACCAACCCAATGAGGAGTGCTAAAAAGGCAGCTATGTACTGCCAGGCTGAAATACCTAAAATTTTTTGACCTAGGTTTTCCTCAAGCGTCTGAACCCATTCCGACTGTTGAACAGATTCTTTAAGGGCTTTTGTCTGGAGGTCTACGGAGCTATTTGTAACGACTGTGACTGTGGGCTTCTTTTCCTCGGTAGCACTCAGTGAAGCTACTGCAAAGGCGGTTAATACAACGATCGTTAGAAAATGGCCCCATATCTTCATGTGCGGAGACTGAGCGGAGGTCTTTTTATGGTCAAGCACCTAAGTGCTCAAAAGCTACTTTCGCCAAGGCAAGAAGAAAGAAAAAACCAGCAACATCTGTGACGGTTGTAATCAATATACTTGAGGCAAGGGCTGGATCAAGCCGTAAAAACTTTAGAGCAAATGGTATGAGCACGCCAAATAGTGCAGCTGCAATAAGGTTAAGAACCATTGCTGCACCAACTACAACACCCAAAACCCAACCTAAATCACTCTGCTCTTCGGTCATGAATTTAGGGCCAATGAGATAACCTACTGTGCCAACTATTACTCCTATAA
>CAJWKQ010000144.1 GCA_913041895.1 uncultured Verrucomicrobiales bacterium | reverse complement strand
ATGATTCAGGAGAGCGCACATTGTATTGGCATTATCCACATTACCACGGCTCGGCATGGAAACCCGGTGCCTCCATTCGTGAGGGTGACTGGAAGCTGATTGAATTTTATCACCACGATAAATTTGAGCTCTACAATCTCGCTAACGACATCGGTGAACAGAAAAACCTAGCCGCCATTAATCCGAAGAAGGCTGCTGAGCTGCGCGCTAAGCTTTCCTCGTGGCAGGAAAAAATGGGGGCCAAAATGCCCGCACCTAATCCGGAATACAATCCCAACGCCAAACCTAAGCCCAGGAAGCCTAAAAAGAAAAAATGAACATCCATCATCTGGAACTTTTTTATTACGTCGCCAAGCACAAAGGTATTGCCGGTGCGGTGCGCAACATGCCTTATGGGATTCAACAGCCAGCAGTAAGTGCTCAAGTCATTCAACTGGAGAATGATCTGGGTATAACACTTTTCCAGCGGCGGCCGTTTGAATTGACCCCTGCTGGTGAAGAACTGTATGCCTTTACACAGCCATTTTTTGAAAATCTGGAGGCGATTAGTCGGAAAATACGGGGTGGTGTAGCACAAACTATTCGCATTGCTGCCTCAACAACGGTTTTCCGCGATCATCTCCCTGATATATTGGGTGCTGCGCGCAAAGAGTTTCAAAGTCTACATCCTTCTTTACGGGTGGGGATTCAGCCAGAGATTGAAAAGTGGTTATTGGAAAACGAGGTGGATCTTGGTGTGACTGTATTGAGTTCAAAACCTCCCTCAGAACTTAAATCTGAAAAACTTCTCGAACTGCCAATGGTTCTGATGGTGCCGACACGATTAAAAGCCAAGACCGTTGAAGATATTTTGGGTCAAGACCGAATTGCACAAACCCTCATCAGTCTTCCGCAAAATGAAGGGATTACGCGTGCCTTTCAGAATGAATTATCCGCCCGAAAAATTGATTGGCCGTTGGGTATTGAGCTTAACTCAGTGGATTTGATTAGCACCTATGCAGCCAGTGGATTCGGCATTGGCTTGAGTTTGGCATTGCCCGGTAAAAAAGCCCCCAAAGGCATCCGGGTATTACCATTGGAAGATTTTCCAGGTGTTCCCATAGGGGCTTTATGGCGAGGTCAACTTTCGCCAGTTGGCCAACGTATAGTGGATCTCCTTAAGGAGTATGCGACGACTCTTTGAATGACTGATATAGATAAGCCCTCTATAGCATTTTTAGGAATCGGACTTATGGGGTTGCCGATGTGTCGGTGCCTTTTGAAGGGTGGCTTCGAGTTGACTGTATGGAACCGCTCGGTCAAAAAAGCTGAAGGATTACAGGATGAAGGGGCCAAAGCAGCCGTTTCACCAGCTGAGGCGGTGGAGGAGATGGACGTGATAATTACCATGCTCTCTGATGGGTCGGCGGTGGAGGAAGTGTTGTTTGAAGGAGGTGTGGTTGAGGCTATCAGGGAAGGGACAACACACATTGACATGAGTTCCATTGGAGCCGATGAAGCGATGGACCACGCGAAGCGTCATGTCCAAGGAGGCGTTCATTATCTTGATGCACCGGTTAGCGGCGGCACCAAGGGCGCGGCGGCCGGAGAATTGGCGATCATGGTCGGTGGTGATCCCGAAACCTTTTCGAAAATGATACCGGTTTTAAATGCCATGGGCCACGCCACTCACGTGGGGCCCAACGGTTGCGGTCAGCTTGCTAAGCTTGCCAATCAGGTGATCGTAGCGATCACCATTGGTGCGGTAAGTGAGGCATTTATTTTGGCCGGTGGCGGTGGAGCGGATAGGGCACAAGTGCGCGAAGCATTACAGGGCGGGTTTGCTTCGAGTCGGATCCTTAATGAGCACGGCCAACGTATGGTAGAGCGAAATTTTGAACCGGGAGGTCCTTCAAAATTTCAACTCAAGGATTTAAGGAACGCGCTTACTGCGGCAGAGCGGCTTGGGCTCGACCTCCCCATCACCCAGCTTCTCCACAATCTATTTGAGGCAATGGTGAAGAGTGGAAAAGGGGAGATGGATCACAGCGGTTTGCTGACTCATCTGGAACAGATCAATGACCTCCAGGCCCGATGAAGGTTGTTATTACAGGCGGTGGCGGGTTTCTCGGGTCGCAACTGGCAGAAGCCCTATTGGCTCGCGGTGAATTGACCGGAGCTTCAGGCGATCCAGAGCAGATTGGAGAGCTGGTTTTACTTGATACGCGTTTTGGAAGGCAACCGGAGGATTCACGCGTGCGCCAGCTCGAAGGGGATATAAGTGATTCTGCATTGATCAACGAGGCCGTTGAGGGTTCGGATAGTTTCTCTATATTTCATCTGGCCTCTATGGTAAGTGGAGAATGTGAAGAACATTATGATGATGCGTTAAAGGTTAATCTCAACGGGGGTCAAAATGTTTTTGATGTGGCGCGGCAGGCGGTTGGGAGGCCACGGGTTATTTTTGCCGGTAGCATCGCCAGTTTTGGGGGAGAGGATATGCCTGCACCTGTTGGTGATTACACTAAGCATACTCCACGGACCACCTATGGAATGACCAAGGCGATGTGTGAACTGCTTTTGAACGATCACGTCCGTAAGGGTCATTTTGATGGACGAACGGCGCGTCTACCAACGGTGATTATTCGTCCCGGTAAGCCTAATGCGGCCGCTTCCAGCTGGGCAAGCGGCATGTTCAGGGAACCGCTCAAGGGAGAGGTTTGCAGACTTCCCGTGCGCCGGAGCCAGCCCCATCCAATGACCGGGTTTAATACAGTAGTGGAATCTTTTATTTTTCTACATGAATTGCCTGAGGCTAAGCTGGGTGATGACCGGGGGTTTTGTCTGCCAGCGCATCAAGTGACGCCCGAAAAGGCTGAGTCAGTTTTGACTGAAATGGCCTCAGAACATGGTTTAACACTGGGGCCGATTGAGGATGCTTTTGATGAGCGGATCCAGGGGATTGTGGATACCTGGCCTACGGACGTGGATGGCTCTCGTTCGGTATCACTGGGTCTTCCCAAGCCGCCACCTCTTGAAGAAATAATCGGTCAATATCTTGAGGCATTTGGATCTGATTGAAAAACCGTTGCCGCCGCGTGTTCTTTCGCGCAACCTCTTGCGACTCAATTTTTTATGCGACACAAGCCGATTAAATCTAAGCTCTTCTTACAAAACCGCAAACGCATTGCTGAATTGATGGCCCCCAAGGCTTTGGCAGTGATCAATGCCAATGATGTCCTTCCGACCAACGCCGATGGGACTCTCCCCATGCAACCTAACGCGGACCTGTTTTTTTTGACGGGTATTGAACAGGAGGAGAGTATTCTGGTCCTGTTTCCCGATGCTGCTGATGAAAAACATCGTGAGATTTTGTTTGTGCGCCAACCCAATGAGCAGCTTCAAATCTGGGAGGGGTATAAGCATACCAAGGCTGATGCGCGGAAAATATCGGGTGTTAAGAATGTGAAATGGCTTTCAGAATTCCCGGTAATTTTCCGGTCTCTTATGTGTGAGGTAGAAAGTGCGTATTTAAATAGCAATGAATATAAGCGGGCAAATGTGGAGGTGCAGACGCGTGATATGCGGTTCATTCGTCAATGCCAGACAGATTTTCCGCTACACCGGTACCGGCGGTTGGCACCGCTATTACATGAATTGCGCGTGGTGAAAACGGATTTGGAGATCGAGCTCCTGAAGGAAGCAGTGAGTATCACCGCCAAGGGTTTTCGGCGAACGTTGCGATTTGTGAAGCCGGGAGTGGTCGAGTATGAAGTGGAAGCGGAGCTGGCTCGCGAATTTATTAAACGCCGTGGCAAATTTGCCTACACGCCCATCGTTGCTGCCGGGAAAAACAACTGTGTCCTGCATTATCTGCAGAATGATCAGGAGTGTAAGAAAGGCCAACTACTCCTGATGGATGTGGCTTCCAGCTACGCCAATTATAATGCGGATCTGACACGTACGATTCCGGTCAGCGGAAAATTTTCCCGACGGCAAAAGAAAGTCTATAACGCTGTATTACGGGTTTTGCGCGCAAGCATCGAGGGTGCCACTGTCGGTAAACTGCACAAAGACTGGACGAAAGAAGCGCAGAACCACATGAACGAGGAACTGCTCGAGCTTGGATTGTTAAAGAAGAGCCAGATCAAAAAGCAGGATCCAGATAGCCCGGCTTGCCGGAAGTATTTTATGCATGGTCTTGGACACCCACTAGGTTTGGATGTTCATGATGTTGGAGATAATAATAAGCCCTTTGCTTCGGGCACCGTGCTTACCGTGGAACCGGGTATTTATCTGCCAGACGAAGGGTTTGGAGTGAGGTTGGAAGATGATATTGTAGTCACCGAAGAGGGCCCGATAAATTTGATGGAGAAAATACCTATTGAAACAGATGAGATTGAGTCAATAATGGGTCGATAGGTGATATGAAACATTTACGGCTTATTATAGTCATTTTATGTGGCAGTCTTTGGGTGGCCTGTGAAGACCCGCCGGTGGCCTCCTATTCACAGCCGGAGCCTAAAGTCGTAGAGGTTCTTGAGATTGCCGCTTCCAATTTCACGCTACAGGATTTTGATTCTAATAATACCGATCATCAACGTGTTCGTCAGGCGATCTGTCAGGAATTGAATATAAGGGATAACGAGTTAACTCAGGCGCACTTGGCCAAGGTAGAGCGACTGGATCTTTTCGGTCAGGAAATTGAGAAGATAGATCCAGTGCAATCATTGATTGGTTTGAAGCGGCTTAACATCCACGGCAACAAGGTGGTGGATTTGTCTCCGTTGCAGGGTCTTTTGGCGCTTGAAGTGTTGGAGGCGAGTGAGAATCGAATCAGCGATATTTCAGCCTTATCTGAACTCAATCAAATGAGAGTGTTGCACCTCAAGAAAAATGCCATTAGGGACATTGGCCCCCTTATAAAATTAACCCGCCTGATTTCACTGGACTTGCAGGGGAACCAGATTGAGGAGATAGAAGCCATCAGCGGCATGAATAACCTCAACTGGTTGGCATTGGGTTTTAACCGAATCAAATCCATTGAACCTCTTAAGAATCTAAGTCGTCTGCGTCATCTCTATCTTGAAAGTAACCGGCTTGCTGGCGGGCAGCTTGCCCCGTTAACCGGATTAAAGCACTTAAGGTCTTTATCACTCCGAGGCAACCAAGTGGATGATATTAATGCCCTCTCATCCATGAAGCAGATGAACTGGCTCGAGTTGGATGATAATCGCATCTCCAGTGTCAGGCCTTTGGCGGATATGGAGGTGTTGGAGTTATTGTATATGGAAAATAATCGTGTCACCGAGTTGGCGTCTTTGACAAAGCTCACAGCGCTTCAAGAATTGCGGGGTCAGGGTAACAACATTCCCAATGAGCAATCTACACTACTTATCAAAGCCTTACCCAATTGCAGGATCAAGGCGGGTGTATTCAGTACCATCCCCATGCGCCGAAGATCAATCAACCCAAAGGGCGAATGACCATGGCAGATTCACAGAAAAAATCTGATACCGGGTTTCAACTTGCCTGCCTGCTTTTGCCGCTTTCGATTATCCTTTATGTGATCAGCCTCACAATGAATGTTGCGCGCGTGGAAGGGCATGTCATCGTCAATAACGAGGGGATCAATGAAATGCTCAAAGAGAAGGCGGCCAGTGAGATTCCTTTGGAGCGTGCCAGTGATGAAATTAGCGGACTTATTCGTGATTATGTGTGGGATCTTAAAAGGCAGGCCTCAAGCGAAGGTGGCTTGGCTGCCGCTGCTGCTAATCAAATTAGTGTCGGTGAAATCTCCCGTACGGTGAATAAGGAGGTAAAGGCCCGCGGCCAGCCTTTGATTGAATCCATGATGCCCAGTTTGAATATTGAAATACCTAGCCCACCTCCGGAGGTGCAGGAAATTAAACTCCTTGAGACCATCAAGGATCTTTTTCTGGGCACCGAGACATCCGACCCTGATGTTTTCCTGGCAATATGTATTCTGCTTTTCACCATTTTTTTCCCGATTTCTAAATACGTCGCCTTGGGTTTGATAATGGTTCCGGGTGAGCGGGATAAGACCCGTGTGTTGGACTGGCTCAAGAACTGGGGGCAGTGGTCCATGGGTGATGTGTTCGTGGTGGCCTTCATGGTTACTTTTCTTAAGATCAACACCACTGTGTTCAGCACCTCTTCTTTGGCTGAAATCAAGGTACACGTTACGGTTCTAAATGGCATGTATGTTTTTGGCGGCGCCATTATCTTGAGCATGATTGCTTCGATGCTTTTAACACGTCACGTGCGTAACAAAAGTAAGAGTGTAGAAGCCAATTAATTAATCATTAATACAAAAGACTGGATCCTTATGATCATGCTGCGAGATGAATTGTCCGGTTACAAAAAGCCGAGTTTTATCCCTGGAGATGTTGTTCGCCATGTGCGTTATCATTACCGCGGAGTGGTGGTTGCGAGCGATTTCATGTGTATGGCTGATGAAAATTGGTATCAGTCCAATAAAACCCAGCCTGACAAGAATCAACCTTGGTATCATGTGCTCGTTCATGAATCAGGGTCCATCACCTATCCTGCTGAAAGCAGTCTGGAACTTGATGAGAGCGGAGAACAGGTGGTCCACCCACTTCTTGACCAGTTTTTCACCTGCTTTGAAGAGGGGAGATATCAACGCAATGAAGTACCATGGCCGGAAACAAACTAGCAAAGCCGAATAAAAGAAATGAAGATGATTGAGAAAGCCTATATAGCGATTCTCGCAGGTGTTATTTTGATGGGATGCGGGAACAAGGAAAATGATGATGAGTTTCAAGCACGTGATGTATCTGTTGAAGAGGTAAGAGAAGTGGAATTGTCCAAGGCGGAGGAGGCAAGGATTGAAGCTGCGGTTCGAAATGAATTGGGATCGGACGCGGGTATGCCCTTTGAGGGAGAACTCACCGATGAGGTCTTGACGAAATTAGACTATCTTGATCTTTCGGGTGAGGGCCTGACAGACCTAAGTCCCTTGTCAAAGTTCAAAGGTTTGAAAGAGCTAGATTTAAACCTAAACCTGTTCCTCGAAGATCTTAAGCCGCTTTCGGATTTGAAGCAGCTAAGGAGACTTTCTGTTCGTGCCGGAAAGATTTCAGACATTAAGCCACTGTCAGCTTTGACAAACATGGAGGTTCTGGATCTCTCCACTAATCAGATTGAAGACTTGGCACCGCTGAAGGGTTTAAAGAAACTCGAAGTCCTTCATATAAATGGGAGTAAGCTTTCGAGGCTGGATCCTCTCCATGGGTTAACAAATCTGAAGTATATTGATCTCAAGCAGCATCTCGGCAAAATAATTATAACCAAAGCTGAAATTGAAAAGCTACAGAAGGCATTACCTCAATGTGAGATTAGGCATAACGCAAATTAACTGTAGCGCTTTCTTTTTACCCTCGCCAGTGGCTTTCTTTCTGGCAGCATAGCTCCATGCACTTATTACGCCTCTTAGGCTGCGTTGTTTTTATGTCTCTTTTTGCGGCGACTGCAAAAGCAGCAGCGCTGGTGATCCCAACCCCGGAGCAGATCCCCCGCGTGAAGCCCGGGCAAACTCCCACCATGCAGGCACGGCGTATGAGCTGCTGGGTGCAGGATACTCGAGCACATGCGCCCTTGGGCAAGGCCTATGTGGTGCTCACCGATGTACAGGATGAAGTGAGCACCAAGACGGTAAAAAAACTCCTGAGTCATCACAAAGGCAAATTACTCAAGGTAAGCAGCCTGAAAAATCTCAACTCGGATTCCAAGGCGCGGGAGCAATTGCGTTTGCAGCTGATAAAACTTAAGCCGCGGTATGTGGCCGTGGTGCCTCAATTGCAAAGCTACCGTGAAAACACCCTCCTCGCGCTTTGGGATGTGTTCACCCGGTTGGATGAAGATCCGTACCTGGATGTGTATCCGGGATTACTCGTTGCCTCTGATGCCAAGAGCTTGAGTGGCCTGATTGAAAGATCCATTAGTTATGATGCGACCAAACAGTCCAAAAACTTTTTTGGTATCTCCCAGATTTTTGATCCGGGTTACAAATCCTTCCAGAAGATTGAAGTGTTGAAGGGTTCGCTCAAGCAGGCCGGTTACACTT
>CAJWKQ010000143.1 GCA_913041895.1 uncultured Verrucomicrobiales bacterium | reverse complement strand
CAGAGTTTTTCCCTTTCTCAAAAACAGGAGGTTTGGCTGATATGGTAGCCGGGCTGTCCGGAGCGCTCGCGCAATCAGGAGAAGAGGTAACAGTAGCTACTCCTTTGTACAAAGAAGTGCGTAATGGGAATTATGAGATTGCACCACATGGTTCAGAATTTGAAATCAGACTTGGTCAAAATTCTTTTAACGGACAATGGTGGAAAACAAGGACTGACTCAGGGGTGCAAGTGTTATTTCTTGAAAACGAGGGATTCTACAATCGCCTCGGGTTGTATATGGAAGGATCTGACGGATATTGGGATAATCCGGAACGATTCATGTTCTTGAGCAAGGCTATAGCTCAAATATCTCATAACTATGATGTGGTTCATGTTCATGATTGGCAGACTGCTTTCGTACCAATGCTATTAAAACTTAACGGACAGGGGAAAGTGCCAAAAACAATTCTCACTATCCATAACCTTGCTTATCAAGGCCAATGCGAAGGCAGCCGATTTGACATTACCAATTTACCAAGCACCTATTTTACACAAGAAGGCCCTGAATGCTGGGGAGGCGTTAACTACTTAAAGGCGGGCTTGCATTATGCTGATCATATTACAACCGTGAGCCCCCAGTATGCTAAAGAGATTCTTACTCCTGATTTTGGAGAGGGGATGGAAGGGGTGCTTCAATCTAGGAAGAAAAATTTAACTGGCATATTAAATGGGGTAGATTATGAGCAATGGAATACGGACAAGAATCTGCTCCTCCCAAAGCCATACGATAAAAGTGATTTATCCGGTAAATTGGCGTGCAAAACCTTTCTAAAGTCCAAAATGAATTTTCCCTCTAAAAATTTACCATTGTATGGAACCATCAGCCGGCTAGCGCATCAAAAAGGTATTGATATCCTGATTGAAAGCCTTCAGCAAATATTGTGCGAAAACTTGGCTCATATAATAATCCTCGGCTCAGGGGATGAATGTTTGGCCAAGCAGCTTAATCTATTAGAGAAGAAATTCCCACATTCTATTAGGTTTGTTGAGGGGTATGACAATAGATTGGCCCATCTTATTGAAGCGGGGTCAGATTTCTACATTATGCCTTCACGCTTTGAGCCTTGCGGGCTCAATCAGCTCTATAGCCTGCGGTACGGAACTCCACCCATTGTCCATGGAGTAGGAGGGCTACAGGACACGGTAACAGACATTTCAGAAATTCATGGCAATGGATTCAAATTCGACGAACCAACTCCAATTAAGCTACTCGAAGCGATCAATAATTCACTTCATATTTACAATGATCAAAAAGGTTTGGATTCTTTACGAGCTAGGGGAATGGCTCAGGAATTTTCCTGGCAAAACTCACTATCACAATATAACCGCTTATATAATACCTAATAACAGGGTTAACCTGAAATGCATATAACATATATTGTGCGAATCTTTAATAACTTGGGTTTTGTTAACAAAGATATATGTGGTTAACGATGGCTCCACCCAAATCGTGGGGATAATGGCGGCCAGTAAACAAATGATGAATGGCCGATAACATTTTCATACGGGAGGTCGCCCCATTCGCGCGAATCGCGGCTGTTTGTGGTGTTATCGCCTAGCATGAAATAGTGCTTAGGCTTTATATTAATTGATTGATCAGATGATAAATAGCTCATCTGTGTGTGTCCTGAGTAAATTGAATTTTCGGGTGGTCTTAAGTTTTGTTGGGTTAACCGGCCATCAATGGATGCAATAGTCTTTGGGTGGCTATAGATAAACTCAAAACCTTGATTGTTGGCATCAAGGCGATGGCCATTTATTATTAGATGATTGTCTTTACCGAGTGATAATTTATCTCCATCAAGTGCCACAAGACGCTTAATATAAAATGTTTCTTCTTTAGGAGCAGCGAAACTGCGTGAAGGTATGGTATCTTGGCTAATAGTAAATACTGCGATATCCCCCCTTTTAGGTTTTCTGAAATTATAGGTCATTCTATTGACAAATAGATGGTCTCCGGTTTTCACTCGTATATTAAAGACATAATCACCATTTTTGAATACGCTCTTTAATATAATAGGCATATGAGAGACCGGGTTGCCGTTATGGTCTATTCTTGGTGATTGAGGCATGTATCTACCATCCATAACTGGAGCCATATTAAGGAGGGGGTCATTGCCTCTTACGGGAGGAAACCATATTGTTTTTTCAATCACACTACCGGATTCATCAATGAATTCGATTACTTGCTTAGAGATCAAAGGGAAAATTGATTGAGGTGGGTGAATCATTTTTAGTGTCCAATCACCTTCTGCAATCAGGCTATGGTATGAAAGCCCCTTAAGTTTATTTAAAATACGGCCACCGAGGCTTGGTGTTGAGGTGGGTTTAATTTCTATCGGTTGTTGCGGGAGTTCAGATGGGTAATCGACTTGAACTTCATTCTTTGATATAAAATCCAGAATCCGTGTTTCTTTTTTGTCGTTAATGAGCCGTATAATGCGGCCTTTGTCCGCCGGCACAAAAAATGGTGCATCTACATATGTTTTATCAATACTTTCAGGTTCGTCGTAGGGTTCGATTAACTGTCTTGAAGTTGTGAGTATTCCGTTCTCAATTTTTCCAAAAATGTCTCCGGATTCAATTTTGTTATTGTCCACTGCGGTTATTCCGTAAAGTGTTGGCTGCATCGAGCCGGTAGGTATTTTAAAAGGCTGAAAAAAGAATGATCTAAAAGTTAAGACTAGCGTTGCAACCACAAGGAACATTTCTACCCAGTCGCGATATTTTGCATTTGGGTAGGCGGCTAAATTTTGTTCAGCTTTGGTTAGTAGATTATCTCGAGCGTTTTTCAGTTTGTCGCGATCAAGTTTTCCCTTACTCTTTGCATCCAGCTCTTGAATGGCTTCTTCGATTTCATTGATGCTTGATGGCTTCAATAAATCTTTCTGTGCGGACAGTAGCTTAATCACCTGTTTGCGCTCTTCACACGCATCACGTAAAGATTTCGAAATAAACCAACGCCAGTTGATGATCATGCCTTAAGTACCTTAATGAAAGCGTCCTGAGGGATGTTGACTGATCCGATTGATTTCATTCGCTTTTTGCCCTCTTTTTGTTTTTCAAGTAGTTTGCGCTTGCGGGAAATATCACCCCCATAACACTTTGCCGTCACGTCTTTTCGTACGGCCCCTACTGTTTCTCTGGCTACTATTCTACCTCCTATTGCTGCTTGTATTGCTACCTTAAATTGCTGGCGAGGAATCACTTCTTTGAGCTTGGCTGCCAGCGCCCTGCCCCGCTGCTCTGCTTTGTCAAAGTGGACAATACATGAAAATGCATCTACTGGCTCGCCATTAACCAGCATATCGAGCTTTACCATTTTGGATTGCTGGTAGCCTGCCGGCTCGTAATCCATGCTACCAAATCCGCTTGTTAGGCTCTTTATGCGATCGTGAAAGTCCACTAGTATCTCATTCATTGGCACCGTACCTTCAAGCATTACCCTTGTGCCATCAAGCGATTCAGTATGGTCGACAGTGCCTCTTTTTTCTGTAATGAGACTCATCATGTCGCCAATATTTTCATTGGGGCACATGATATGAGTGTGAACGATTGGCTCTTCTATTGAGTCAATCACCGAAGGGTCGGGCATATGAATCGGGTTATCGATTTCAAGATCTGTGCCATCGGTCTGGATAATGCGATATACGACATTCGGATAAGTGGCAATTATGTCCATGCCGTATTCGCGCCTGAGCCTTTCTTGTACAATTTCCAAATGAAGTAAGCCGAGAAACCCGCAACGGAATCCAAATCCGAGTGCAGTGGAGCTTTCCTGCTGATAAAACAAAGCTGGATCATTCAGTTGAAGCTTAGCTAAATTGTTTTTGA
Source organism: uncultured Verrucomicrobiales bacterium (assembly GCA_913041895.1). Lineage (GTDB taxonomy): Bacteria > Verrucomicrobiota > Verrucomicrobiia > Limisphaerales > UBA1100 > UBA1100. The sequence goes on along the minus strand of CAJWKQ010000143.1, from coordinate 4,290 downwards.
GGTGTTCGTAGTCAGCTGAAAGGATTGGGTATATGCCGCTATATACCATGGGCCGAACCTCCTTGAAACCCTCCAAGGGTTCAGCTGGGTCACGAAGATCAAGTATTGTGTCTCCCATTTTGACATCACGAGGTGATCGGATATTTCCTGTGAGATATCCTGTCTCACCGGGGCCCAAGCGATCGCGCTCATATGGTTTCGGGTTAAAGCTGCCAACTTCCTTGATTTCGATTGTTTTAGCCGAATGATGCAGTCTGACTTGGGTGGAGGGCTTTAGTTCTCCATCAAATACTCGAGTGTAGATGATTACCCCCTTGTAGGGATCATATACTGAATCATAACCCAAAGCCTGCAGCTTTCCGTTAAGGCTGGGTTTGGGCGGAGGAATTCTATCTATAATTGCCTCAAGAATCTCCTCTATCCCTGTTCCCTCCTTAGCGCTGCAAAGAAGGGCATCTTCACCTGGTATCGCCAAGATTTCCTCGATTTGGCTAATAGCATTCTTGGTGTCGGCATGTGGCAAATCAATTTTGTTAATAACAGGCAGGATTTCCAGATTTTGCTTCATAGCAAGATGGACATTCGCCACGGTCTGGGCTTCAACGCCTTGAGCTGCATCAATTATAAGAAGGGCTCCTTCACAGGCAGACAGGCTGCGTGAAACCTCATATGAAAAATCTACATGGCCTGGTGTGTCTATAAGATTGAGTTCATAGGTATCTCCATTTCGTGCGGTGTAATTCATAGTGACAGGATGCGATTTAATAGTAATGCCTCGCTCCCGCTCTAAATCCATTGAATCAAGCAACTGGTCCTCCATTTCCCTCTGACTTACTGTGTGGGTGCATTGGAGCAACCTATCGCTTAGGGTAGTTTTCCCGTGATCAATATGAGCAATAATGCTGAAGTTTCGAATATGTAATGGATCCATTGCAGCCTAATTCAACGGGCGAAAAAATACCGTTATCCAGCTCGGTGAAAAGAAAATACTACTGATGCTCTACTCGTTTAGCTAGAGCTCGACCTTTCTTCAATAGTCTGCTGACATCTCTGGAGTTAGGTGCTTCTGCATAAATCCTCAAAACAGGCTCAGTGCCGGAGCCTCGAAGCATGAGCCAGGATCCGTTTCGGTTTGTGTATTTAACGCCGTCAAATGATTGGATGCGCTGGACAGGTTCGCCTAATAAACTTTTTGGAGCTTTTTGAATGGCCTCTTTCATCAGATAGGATCGTTTTGAGATAGGAAAGTGAGTATCTATTCGCCCGTACTCGAAGTTCCCGTATAAATTTTTTAATTTGTTGAGCAGTAACTTAAGCGGTTTGCCTTCAACTGCAAGTAGCTCGAGCACCATTAGTCCGGCGAGAATTCCATCACGTTCTGGTATATGGCACGGAAAACCGATTCCTCCGCTTTCTTCAAAGCCCAGAAGGGTCCCGCCCTTTAGCATTTCTTCGCATATGTATTTAAAACCGACTCCGGTCTCTGTCAGGGTAAGTCTATGTTTTTGGCATATCGCATCCACCATTGAAGTCGTAGTGAGTGCTTTCACCACTCTCCCCTGCTCTTTTCTATTTGAGATAAAATGGTGCAGCAGAAGACAAATAATTTGGTGGGTTGTTAATGCGCAACCATTGCCATCCATGCCGCCTATACGGTCTGCATCTCCATCTGTGACCAGGCAAAAATCAGCTGGCTTAAGTTTTAATTCCCTGCTGCTAAGTGAATAATTGGATTCTATTGGTTCTGGGTTGATCCCTCCAAAATTTGGATCATGCGTTGCATTAAATGTCCTCACAGTGCAGTTCGAGTTTTTTAGTAAATCGTCGAAGCAAGAGGCTCCAACCCCAAAAAGAGGTTCATGAGCAAAAGAAAGGCCGGACTTCTGAATTTTCTCGAAATCAACAAGCATTTTTAATGCAGTAAAATACTTGGGCATTAAATTAAAGGGCTGTATTTTTCCAGTTTTGCAACCAGTGGCAAAAGAGGTGTATTTTATTTTTTGTTTCCCGATGTTTTGTTCAATAGAACGGCACGTGTTTCCGTCAGCTGGTCCTCCATGGTGAAGTTTTATCTTAAATCCGTTAAATCGTGCCGGGTTATGACTGGCTGTGATCATAATGCCAAAACGCGCTTTGTGTTTTTGTGTATGCCAGGATACAACTGGAGTTGGGACCGGATTATCGGCCAGTAAAACTTTAAAACCGTTTCCAGCCATAATCTCTGCGACAACTTGGGCAAACTCATCGGATAGAAATCTTCGATCAAAACCTATAACTGCTTTTTTTTTCGTTTTATTGGGGCGGGTTTTTTTGAAGTAGTCAGCTGTTGCTTGCGCAACAGACCGGACATTATCGAAGGTGTAATTTTCCCCAATTACATCGCGCCAACCGTCGGTCCCAAACTTAATCTGGCTGGTCATTATTATTGTCTTCGTCGGTTTTTTTCAACAGTCTCACGCATTGTCGTGATAGCATTTTTCATATTGCGTTTGCTGAACAGGCCGGTACCGCTAACAAAAGTATCTGCTCCCATTCGAGCGCACTCTGCAGCAGTGTTAACTTCAACACCACCATCGACTTGTATACGGTATCCTAAACCTCGTTGCATCCTCCAATCCCATGCCTTTTGTACTTTCGGAAGACATTCTTGCATAAATTTCTGACCGCCAAAACCAGGATTAACAGTCATAACAAGAAGGAGGTCAATTTTGTCCAAATAAGGTTCAACTGCGGTGATATGGGTTGGGGGGTTCAACGCTAAACCAACTTTACAGTTTAATTGACGTATGCGCCATATTAGGTCGGGTATTTTGTCGCCTAGTTCACAATGGATAGTTAGTTGGTTTGCTCCTGCTGAAACAAATGATTCTATAAGAGTCTCAGGTTGTGCGCACATTAAGTGCACATCAAAAAACATCTTAACATTAGGCCTTATAGCACTGACCACATTGGGGCCAAACGATATATTCGGGACAAAATGGCCATCCATTATATCCAAATGAAGCCAATCACCTCCGGAGCGCTCAGCACGTTTTGACTCGGATGCAAATTTCCCGTAATCCGCAGCAAGCAGAGAGGGCGCTATTTTCATGGGATATTAAGCTGGAGCTGGGGCCGGAGATCCATCGTTAAGCCCCGCGTCAGGCTCAGAAGAATCTTTGTCTTTATGGTCATCGGCAGTCGGTGTTGCAGCTTCCGCGCCAGTCATGTTGCTCTTATCTTTATTCTGGTCATTTGGTGGATCAAATTTTCCAGTTTTTACAATTTGTTCAACTTGTTTCGCATCAAGAGTCTCGTATTCCTTTAGCGCATCGGCAATTGCCTGAACTTTATCATGATTGTCAGAAAGCAGTCTATGGGCTCTGTCATAGGCGCTATTGATAATTGATTTTACCTCAGTATCGATTAATTGAGCAGTGTCTTCACTGTAGTCTTTGGACTGAGCCATGTCGCGCCCAAGAAAAACATATTCATTATCACCACCGTATTGAACCATCCCCAGTTCTTTGCTCATCCCAAATTGTGTAACCATGGCTCTGGCCATCTTAGTTGCTTGCTGGATATCCCCTGCTGCTCCTGATGAGATATCGCCTGAATACATCTCCTCAGCAATCCGGCCACCCATTGTCATGCATATAGTGTCGACCAATTGAAGTTTGTGATGATTAAGGACGTCCTCTTTTGGTAGGCTCATCGTTGCTCCTAGCGACTGTCCGCGGGGAATTATCGTTACTTTGTGTAAGGGGTGGCAATGTTCTAACAAAACATTGAGAATAGCATGACCTGCTTCATGCCAAGCAGTTCTAGTTTTATCCTCTTCACTCATAGCAAGGCTGCGCCGCTCCCTGCCCCAGCGTACTTTGTCGCGAGCTTCCTCTAGCTCAATCATCCTAATACGTTTCTTGTTCTTGCGGGCGGCAAGAAGTGCAGCTTCATTAAGAAGGTTTGCTAACTCAGCCCCTGAATATCCTGGGGTGCCGCGTGCTATTACTGATAGATCGGCTTCTTTTGCCAATTTTACTTTTTTTGCGTGAACCTTGAGAATTGCTTCGCGCCCTCTTACGTCGGGCAATGCTACGGTGATTTGGCGGTCAAATCGCCCAGGCCTCAGGAGCGCTGGGTCAAGAACGTCTGGCCTGTTTGTTGCTGCTATAATAATAATGCCTTCTTGTGAATCGAAGCCGTCCATTTCGACCAATAATGCATTCAAAGTTTGCTCTCGTTCGTCATTTCCTCCACCAAGCCCATGACCGCGATGACGGCCGACCGCGTCAATTTCATCTATGAAGA
>CAJWKQ010000142.1 GCA_913041895.1 uncultured Verrucomicrobiales bacterium | reverse complement strand
TTAACCTGATTAGAGGGATTGCCAGTACGGCATGGTTTCCATGGATTACCGGCCTAATTCCTGAAAATATTCGGGGCCGCTACCTGACTTGGGAAAATGCCTGTTACTGTGTTGGTAGTTTAATATGTTTGCGAATTACTGCTGAGGTTATGGGGCCAAACCCTCACACTAGTAAATTTGTCTGGTTGTTTGGTTTTAGTCTTTTAACAGGCCTCGTTAGCCTTTTGTTTGTCTATCGGGTACCCGATGCACCGGTGAATCCTGAGGAAGTTTCGCATAAGAAGCCAGCACCATGGCGGGAGATTTTAAGGCACAGTTCTTTCCGTAAGTTGCTGTGGGTAAATATTGTGTGGTCAATTTTGATTGGCGGGTCTTGGCCTTTTTTTGTGAAATATCTAAAAAGTCAGGTGGCTATGGATTTCGACTCTGTCGTAGATACTGAGGCGGCGAGGTATGTAGGCGGGTTGGCTACGTTTTTATTTTTTCACTCCCGCCTTGATCGTTTGGGAAGTAGGCCTTTAATGCTGACAGCAGGTGCAGCTTGGGGCCTTATAATTCTGGCTATAGTTAGCTTAAGTAGTGGATTGCTATATCCAACACTTCTCACTGTATACTTAGTCGGCGGTGTTAGTGGTTTTGCTTTCTGCACTTTTGGCATGTCACTTACCAAGCTTGTAATGGGCACGGTTCCTGATGCAGGAAAGAGTCATTTTTTCGCGATGTATTCGGTGGTTGGCAGCTTGACTCTCGGTCTGTTCCCGTTTCTTTGGGGGACATTGATTGATTCACTGGATGGCGTTGAAATAATCCGTCTTGGATTAAACTGGAACCAGTATAGTATCAGTTTCTCCTTATTAGTTGGAGTGTTAGCCCTGCTTTTCCTTTTGGTTTTGGGGCTGGAGGAAGAAAGGGCAGTCAGCTTTAATCAGTTGGTTAGGGATCTAATGAGGAATAACCCCTTGAGGGATTGGTTGAGGCGCTAGGGATCCACCCGCACAGGAGTGCCCACTTCCACCATGCCTGCCAACCTTTGGGCGTTCCAATTGGAAAGCCTGAAACATCCCAGAGAAGTGGTGCGTCCAACCTTTTCAGGATCGGGCGTTCCATGAATGCCATAACTGGCTTTACTAAGGCTGAGCCAAGTCGTACCCACCGGATTATTTGGCCCCGGTTGTAGAACAAGGGTGCCTGAGCCCGAGCGTGCTTCAGGCGAGCTTGGAAAGTTGGCGGGGTTAAATGTGTAGTCGGCTTGTTCGGCAATGGCGGTAATCGTTAGATCGCCAACCGGTCGTTTGTCAGCCTTTGTAGCGATGGAACAAGGGAACCGGGCCACAAGCTTGTTATCTGCGTCATAAACATCCAACAGACGTTGGGCCAGTTGAATATGGATCAGGGCCGCACGGATTGCTGGGCCAGGCATGGCTGTATTTGGAACCTTCACCTGTGTATTGGCACTGACTGAACTCCATACAATGGTTGGATTGATACGCATTAGATAGCGGGGCGAGCAGTGATGTTGCTCAGCCAGCATTTCCAGAACACTTTCGAAAGCCAGAGACTCCTGTTTGGATTTCTCGGTCCAGCTTTTACCCAAAGGCCTCACCTGCGCCAGTTCAGATTCGGTGATGGTGCGGGCAACCAACGCAGCCTGTTCAAGGCGCAGCTTCTCTTTGGTAGGTATATCGGCAATGCCGGTTACCTTAAGTCCATTATTATGTTGAAAGGCGATGAGTGCAGCCTGGGTTTGTGGTCCAGTAAAGCCGTCAATGGAGCCGGGCGAATAACCGGCGCGATCCAGTGCGACTTGGATTTCAAAATCTGTCTTCGGTGGGCGTGGTGTGAAATCCACTGAGGCAACATTGAATCCGGGAGCATCGCGGCTGGCCCCATCCAATGCAGTTAATCCAATGGCCGCAGCTGCAGTACGATTGGTGTGCACAGGCACACCGCGAGTGGCGGTGAAGTTGTTGGTGGATTGCAGGCCAGAAATTTGAGAGCCGGACTTGACTGGGGGCTTGGTGGCAGTTGGAACCTCGACGGTGTTTGTGCGGTAAACAATCTGGGGCACTTTCACCACCTTTTCGACCTCCACGGTGTCGGGGTTTTTTAGCCAATAGCCCAGCATACCCGTTGCGGTCATGCACGGCAAAGCCCAGATTAAATGATACCACCAAGGTTTCTCCGGTTCAGGGGGAAACATACTACAAACCTCCTAGCTCAAGAGTGGAGCATATGTGCAGGCAGTTTGCGAGTAAGAAGTGACTGAATTGCTCCCTAATTTGAGGTTTGAGGATTTGCAGTCTTGTACGTAGGATTGGTCTGGAATCACAGGGTTTTAATAAACTCATGTAAATTCATATCAATCGTTGTGAAGGTTCATATTGATAGAAATGGTGAGCGGTACGGGCCGTACAGCATTGAAGATATAAATGCCTACTTGGCAAACGGTACGCTTCTGTCCACAGATTTGGCTTGTCAGGATGGTATGGATGAATGGGTGCCGGTCAGTCAAATTTCAGGTGTGGTAATGGCGGGAGGTTCTGGCACGACATCGGTGCCCTCTTCGCGACCTGTTCCAACGGGAAACAAGAAAAAGATTCTTATAGGCATTGGTGCGGGCATGGGATTGCTGGTTCTGGCGGCAGGCATCTGGTTTTTCTTGTTCGTACATCTGATGCCAGCTCCAAATACAATGAAGAGGTGGCAAAAATCAAATCTTCGGGTGAACCCACAACCAATGCCGACTGGAACACCTGGCATAAGGCAGTGCCTACCGAAAAAAATTCCGCTTTGGCTTATCTGGAAGCCAGAAAAAGTCTTCCCGCAAACTGGGCAGAATTTAGTAAAGACTACCAAAAAGCTTACGCGAAATCGAGACGTTCAAAGAATTTTAATCCATCCGCTCTCCGTATTCCTCCATCCCTCCTGCCCTCAGTAAGAGCCCAGTTGGTCGCCCATAATGTTCAAATCAATCAGCTCTTGAACCTCTATGCTACTTCCCCTGCAAACCAACCTGCACGTTTTCCTGTTGATTGGAATAATGGCATGACCACCGAGCTGCCCCATTTAGCTTGGCTCAAAGGGGATGTCAATTTGCTGGTTATGCGAAGCCGGATTTATGCAGATGCCGGCAACGCTGGAGAAGCAGTCCGCTCCATATTGGCTGCGCATCGCTTGGCCCATCTTTTGAATGGCGAACCTTCCCTTATATCGGTGTTGGTTCAACAAGCACTGTATAGCATCACCGATGTACAAATCGAAAGATTGTTGAATCAATTTGCCCTGAATGATGCGCAATTGGAAGCTCTACACCAAAGTATCGCCAGCTTTAATGTGCCGGGTCGATACGCCAACGCCGTTATAGGGGAACGTTGCATGGGAATCGCCACTGAAGAAATTGCTCGAAATGGCAGCGCTGCTGAAATCAAAAGGATTGATAAGCATGGTGAGATGCTGGAAGAAAAACTGATACAGCATCTTAAAAAACGGTCGGTCGCAGATCGGGATTTGGATATGCTGTTGTATCTGGAATTTCACAATTCACTGAGCAAACTCTTCAAATCAGGCTACCCGCAACTCCCGGCCTCCCATGAAAAGTATAACGAGAACGTAAAAACCTTAGCTCGAATTTCAGAGCTCAACGAGCTCATCAGTGGTAAAAGTAATCCCAAGTACATTATAAGCCAAATGCTGCTTAAATCTATTTCTAATTTGGTTGGGAAAGATAGTAAAAGTCAGCAATGGTCACTCCAGCAGCAAATGGCCGGAACCGCAATAGCCATCGAGCGGTACCGGCTGGCTAACCGTACCTTGCCCCAATCGCTGGACCAATTGGTTCCACAGTTTCTAAGCACCCTGCCTGTGGACCCATATAGCGAGGGGAAAACACTACGCTACGTAGCCGGAGCAAATGGTTCTTTCATGCTCAGCTCCATCGAGAGTGATAATAAAAAACCGAAACACCGACACCCTGCTCCGGATATCTACACCTTTGGAGTAAATCCTGCCCTACGAAGGCGGTAAGCTAATTGGCAAACGGCCAAAAACCCATTCTTCATGAAATTAATCGGTTGTGTGCTCGCATATGCTGGCTACCTGATAGCAGTATAGTATTGGGCGAGCAGGAAATGTGAGCTGAAGATGGTTATGATTCCGAGGAATCCTGTTCTTCAAGTTTAGTGATTTGACTGCGTAATTCTTCTATCTTGTTTTTATCGGGGAAGGTTTCCTTCAAGGCATCCTCAAGCTCACGCTGCATTTTCGCAAGAGCCACGTCCTTTTGCCGTGCCAATTTGAGTTTTTCCATTTCGGTAGCAACCGCCTGTTCTTGCCTTTCAACTTCCATCTTCTGAATAATTTCGTCTGCCGATTTTTGTGACTGAGCGGTGAGGCGGGCTATTTTTTCAATACCTTTTGCATCCATGGTATTATTGGGATCATGATTTTCCCTTGGCGTTTGCTCCAAATAGTTTATGGCTATGTCCTCTAGTAGATATCCGTTTAAATCATTACCAATTTCTTGAAAAATCCCATCTCTAAACTCAGTACGAATTGTGCGGAGTTCCTCATTATCATATCGTGAGGCTGCAGCTTGCAAAGCATCTGAAAACTTTGCCTCAAAGAGGCCTTTTAATGTTTCAGCTTCAGAAGCGCACGCACAGCCTACGCTTGTAGCTACCTCAAATACAGAATTCTCATCAGGTCCTACTCTTACATAAAAGGATGCTTCGATATCTGCTCTAATATTATCCTTACATTGAGCTCCATTAACTCCTTTTAGCTTAATTTTGATCTCTTGAATGGACATATCCATCAAGTCAAAACGGTGCAAGATGGGTAAGCTTATCATACTTAATTTCGATACTTTTATGCCCCCTAAACCGGTTCTAATTCCTGCCATGTTAGAAGGAACTTTTTTGAAGCAAAACATCAAAAAAAGTCCAATGACCAATCCAATGCAGACGACGCTTCCGACCATTACAATCATTTCGAGTATGCCAAACATATAGGTTCACCTTATTTGAGTATGCTTGCTTTGCCTATTGTAAAAATGGGGTTTTTTTATAGGTGGATATAGAATGGTGAACCTTTACTAATTTCACCACGTTGTAACTTTCGGTTTTTTTGAAAGATTGCCTTACAGAATAGAAGGGTAAGTAGAAAATTGTTGAGTGGCTGAATTTTAAGCCAGAATATCCTTAATCACCTGCCCATGCACGTCTGTCAGACGGCGTTCGAATCCATTGTGATAAAAGCTAAGTCGCTGATGGTCTAGGCCCAGCAGGTGAAGAATAGTGGCGTGGAAATCGTAGACGGTTGCGATGTCTTTTTCCGCCTTCCAGCCAAAGCTATCGGTGGCCCCATAGGAATGACCTTTTTTAACACCTGCGCCAGCCAGCCAGCCGGTGAAGCCATCGGGGTTATGGTCACGTCCACTGGCACCTTTTTGGAAGGTGGGCATACGCCCAAATTCAGTGCACCACACCACAAGAGTATCTTTTAAAAGACCTCGTTGCTTTAAATCTTTGAGGAGCGCAGCAGCCGGTTGATCAAGGACCGGGCCGTGCTTGGAATACTGCTCCTTAAGTTTTTTGTGTCCATCCCAATTGCTGGTGCCTTCGCCGCCGGTTTGGTAAGCACCATTAAAGAGCTGCACGAAGCGAACGCCTTTTTCGAGTAGGCGCCGGGCGAGGATGCAGTTCTTGGCAAAGCCGGCCTTGATGGGGTTGCTGGCATCATCGGCACCATACATTTTCAGAGTGGAAGCTTTCTCGGTGGATAGGTCAGATACTTCGGGTACACTGAGTTGCATACGTGCAGCTAGTTCATAGCTGGAAATGCGTGCAGCCAATTCTGTGTCTCCGGGAAATTTTTCCAGATGGCGCTTATTTAGGCGCTGAAGAAAACCGCGTGTTGCTTGATCGGTTTTGGCGCTGATGCCGTCTGGACGCGCGAGATTGCGTAGTGGTTTGGAGGCGTTGAAATCAGTGCCCTGAAAGGCTGCAGGTAAAAAACCGGGCCCCCAGTTATTAATGCTACTCTGAGGTGTGCCACGGGGATCTGGAATGGCAACGTATGCAGGCAGTTCATCATTTTCTGAGCCCAGGGCCCAGGTCACCCACGCACCCATGCTAGGAAAACCGTCCAGCGTATAGCCGGTGGACATGAAATTCTCACCCGGTCCATGTGTATTCGTTTTGCCAGTGAGTGAGTGAATGAAGCACATCTCATCAGCCAACTCTCCGAGATTGGGCACCAGTTCAGATATCATCTTACCAGATTGGCCGCGCGGTTTGAATTCCCACGGACTCTTGGTCAGGTTGCCTTGGTCCCCCTGAAACGTTTTTAGCTTTTCACCGCCCGGTAATGGTTGGCCATGCCGTTTGATGAGTTCGGGTTTAAAGTCAAAGGTATCCAATTGGCTGCAAGCGCCCGAACAAAATATGACCAGCACCTTGTTTGCCTTGGCCTTGAAATGGGAGTCGCGCGCGGCAAACGGTTTGGCCGGATTGATGCTGGGCTTGATGGGATTATTTGCTCCCAAAAGTCCTTCTCGTGCCAGTAGGCTGGCCACGGCAATCCCTCCCAGTCCCTGACTGGTATGTTGGAGAAAATGGCGCCGGCTCAAGAGGGAGTTCATGGACTTATTTTTAGTAGAATATAATAAAATCCCCTGTTGTTAGAGTACAAGCGCTCGAAAAACTATAGGCAGCGGGAGAATGCCCTGGGCGATTGCTTTGTGAGATGACTGTTCCATTACGGTTTGTGAGTTGATATTGAATATAGCCGCCTTCACCCCAGCCGGTATTTGTCGACCAAGTCGTCAGACGATCCCCTCGTGAATTGATGGCGATGGATGGATATTTACAATTTTTATTACCTGAGGACACCTTGGTCGATACGGATGAAGATAAAATATCCTTCGTATAGATGTGGCCCTTGGTTTCCCATGCTGCATAGATTCTTTGGACATCTTCAGCGAACGCAAACGTTGAGGCTGGGCACGTGAAAACTTTCCATTGGTGCCGATGTATCTCTTTGAAAGAGTTATTTCGTTTTTCAGTTGAGAAAATGACGGTATCCCGCCCGGTTTTTTCAGCCGTCCGGTAGGCAACAAATGTTTTTCCACTTACTGAGCTGAAAGCTTCCAGCGTGCAGCACTCACATGCTCCAATGGGATTGCGGGTGACGGGGGTTTCTATTGAAAAGCTTTTGCCCTTGTTGTTGGATTGAACCATAAACGCCATGCGATCTGGTCGGCCCTTGATGTTGGCATGCCAGAATACTCTGATCACACCGTTGCGATCCACGGTAATAGATCCGTTTCCATCAAGACCATAGGTGTTTCGGTTCAGGTTGACTTGTTTCCTATATGATTTTCTATCATCAGCAAGGCGGGTATAGAAGAGGTAAGTAAACTCTTCGGGTGTTCGCTGCTTGCCTTTCTTTTCCCACTGTTTTTTTACAAAACCAAAAGAACCATTCCACAGGACATGAACAATCCCATCCTGATCAATCGCCATTCTGGCACGAAAAATAGAGCCAATACAGCAGGCACTGCCCGCGATGTTGTTGACCTTAAGAGGAACAGTGAAGTTTTTTTTACCCTTGGCTCTGGTTGTGTAATATAGATCACCTTCCCGTGGTTGGCCTTTGTAGTACAGCAAATGCAGGGTTCCGCTTTTATCAACAATTGCCTGAGGTTGAATGCCGCTGTGAGGAGTTTTCTCAAAGCTTACCTTTGGCTCAGCTGCAAATAAAATGTCTGTCCAAATGCAGCAAGCCACAAAATATCCAATCAAAAATTTCATATTATTCCATTTCATTAGCTACGGGATAAAAACAAACTCATTGGCATTTAGCATTGCCCTTGCAAACTGTTTTAAGCCATCTGTTTTAATGAATGCGGCAGCGTCTTTTACCTCGTCTGTTGTGGCAGGTCGGTTAAAGCACAGCTTGAAGGCGAGCTTTACCTGTACAGCTAAGTCTTTACCTGCCTCCTTTTCCAGTCGTTTTGCAAAAAGGTCGGCCTGTTGGTTTACAAAAGTGCTGTTTAGTAGGTTGAGTGCCTGCAGCGGGGTCGTGGATCGACTTCGTTTAGGGACGCCTTGACTGGCGTCAGGGCAATCAAATGCACCGAATACACTTTCCTGTTCCTGTCTTACCTTGGTCATGTAAATCATCCGGCGCCAATCAG
>CAJWKQ010000141.1 GCA_913041895.1 uncultured Verrucomicrobiales bacterium | reverse complement strand
CCCATGTACATCAGTTAAACGGAAGTCGCGTCCGGCATGCCTAAAAGTAAGTTTCTCATGATCAAAACCCATTAGATGCAACAGTGTCGCATGAAGATCATGAACATGCATAACATTCTCTACAGCCTTGAAACCAAATTCATCAGTTGCCCCATAAGCCATGCCTCCCCGAACTCCACCACCAGCTAACCACATACTGAACCCGTGATGGTTATGGTCGCGTCCATTAATTTTACCGGCATTGGAACCGGGTTTGGGAAGCTCTACTGTAGGCGTTCGGCCAAACTCGCCCCCCCACATCACAATCGTATCCTCTAGCAATCCTCTCTGCTTAAGGTCGGTCAGTAAAGCGCCAATCGCTTGATCGCATTGCTTAGCCAGAGAGCGATGCCCGCTTTCAATATCATCATGATTATCCCAAGGCTGACTGTTCCCATGCCAAACCTGCACATAACGCACTCCACGCTCAATCAGGCGGCGCGCAATCAGAATCTGACGGGCTTGTGTTGTGCCACCGTATGCTTTACGAATATGCTCTGGCTCTTTACTGATATCAAAAGCATCGGTTGCCTCCATCTGCATTCTGTAGGCTAATTCAAAAGAATGTATTCTTGCCTCCAACTGTGATTCATTTTGACGATCCTCAGCATGCCTCTCATTTATTTTACGCAATAAGTCTAATTGCCGTCTTTGTTGAGTCAATGACATGTGAGGATTGCGGATATGTTGAATCAAATCCTCCACCTTCTTTTTGCGGGTATCGATATAAGTTCCCTGATAGGAACCGGGCAAAAAACCACACTGCCAATTCTGTGATTCCTGTATTGGATAACCCGGGCACATCGCAATAAAGCCTGGCAGGTTTTGATTTTCCGTTCCCAACCCATAAGTTAACCATGAGCCCATACTCGGACGAACCTGTATAGACTCCCCACAATTCATCAACATCAGTGAAGGTTCGTGATTAGGAACATCAGCCCGCATCGATCGCAAAACACAAATATCGTCCATGTGTTTTGCGGTATGAGGAAATATCTCACTAACCGGCAGTCCGCTCTGCCCGTATTTAGAAAATGTATAAGGCGAACCAAAAGCAGCCCCGGTTTTCCGCTCAGTAGGTAGATTGGGCATCGGCAACATTTTACCTGCGAACTTTTGAAGCATCGGCTTAGGGTCAAATGTATCCACATGAGACGGCCCGCCATTCATAAATAAATGGATGATTCTTTTGGCACGCGGCCTGAAATGCGGAGCCTTCGGGTTAAGGGGATTAAGCGATGCACCAGTCAAGAGGGAACTCAACCCCAAGGCTCCCATCCCCATACCTGACCGCATTAAAAATTTACGCCGATTATAGCTCAGATGATTCAAATTTTTTGTGCGTAAATTCACTGTGTTATTCTAGTTAGATTAGTTTTTCTAGTCGAACATCAATGCCCCACAAAATAACTTAAATTCTCCAGCTCTATTGCCAGATTCACATTGTTAACTGTCACCTCATCTGGTACTTGAAGCACTGTGGGTGCAAAATTCATCACTCCCGTTACTCCCGCCTCCACCAGATCATTAACAACCTTCTGAGCCTCCTCAGGTGGAACACATAAAATCGCCATACGAACATTGTTTTGGGATACAAATTTTTTAAGTTTTTCCATGTGGTACACCGGTTGGATTACACGGCCATCTTTCTGACGCTCAGTCACCACATCGAAAGCCGCAATTATTCCAAATCCTTCCTTGGCAAAACCCCGATAAGAAAGAAGCGCACGACCTAAGTTCCCCACACCCACCAAAACCACAGGCTGTAAATGATTGGTCCCAAGTAAATCCGAAATCATTTGAATCAATTGCTCAACATCGTACCCCAAGCCCCTAGTGCCAAATTGCCCAAAATAGGTGAGATCCTTTCGAAGTTGCGGAGATTTTACTCCTGCAGCACCCGCCAAAGCCTCACTGGAAACCGTTTTGATTCCGTTTTCCTGAAGGCGCTGCAAACACCGAGAATAAATCGACAAACGATATACGGTTTTACGCGGGATATCTGCCCTTTGAGATTTGGTGGTTTTTTTGGAAGGCATGATTAAATCCTGCAACCGATTGAGGTAAGTATTCAGTTCCAATGAAAAAACAGCAAGGAATTAAGGATTGCAGAGTTATGAAGGACTAACGAAACTTACAAAGATGTTCCGATTAATTGTATTACTGACATGTTCTTTAGCGACCCAAGCGGCTCATTGGAATCAGTTCCGTGGGCCAGATGGCACAGGTCACTCAAGTGCTAAACTACCAATTAAATGGAGTGAAACTGAAAACATAAAATGGAAAACAAAAATCCCCGGCCGTGGCTGGTCCTCACCGGTCATCTGGGAAAATCAAATCTGGCTCACAACAGCAACACCCGAGGGCAAGACACTCACCGGAATTTGCATTGACGCAACAAATGGCAAGGTTCTTTACCAAAGGAAACTCTTTGATGTAGAAAACCCACAATTTGCCCATAAGTTTAATAGTTACGCCTCCCCTACGCCTGTAATAGAAGAAGGCCATGTCTATCTTAGCTGGGGCTCACCAGGAACAGCTTGTATTAACACGAAAACCTTTGAAACCGTTTGGACCAGACGCGACCTGGAATGTGACCACTTCCGTGGCGCTGGATCATCTCCTATTCTATGGAAGAATCTACTGATTAACAATCATGACGGTGCTGATACACAGTACGTCTTTGCCCTCAACAAACTAACCGGCAAAACAGTATGGAAAAGCCCTCGATCGGTGGATTTTATGGATCTCGACCCAAACGGAAAACCTAAACGCGACGGCGATATGCGCAAGGGGTATAGCACTCCACATATCATACACCTTAACGGGGATCCCGTCCTCATCAGCTCTGGAGCAATGGCTCATTATGCATATAAACCTTCCGATGGGCGCGAGTTATGGAGAGTAGTGGAGCGCAAACAACACAGTGCAAGCACACGCCCAATTTTTGGCCATGGACTTTGTTTTTTCCCAACTGGATTTGGAAAAGGCCAATTACTTGCCATCAACCCAATAGGAGAAAATGATATTACCCAAACCAATATTAAATGGCGCTTGAACCGAAGCGGAGTTCCCGAGAAACCTTCTCTTCTTCTCATAAAGAACCACCTTTACCTTATAGACGACCAAGGAGGACTCGTTACATGTGTCGAGGCAATATCCGGAAAAGAAGTGTGGAGCGATCGAATTGGAGGGAACTATTCAGCCTCCCCCATTACTGCTCAAGGGAACATATATGCATTCAATGAAAGCGGGAAAAGCACAGTGTTTAAGGCTTCACCAGAAGGCTTGAAGAAACTCGCAGAAAACAATCTTGATTCGGGGTTTATGGCCAGCCCAGCAGTCCATCAAAATGCACTCATCTTACGCACCAAAACTCACCTGTATAGGGTTGAGCATTAATCCATATACCGGAATTCATTGCTCAGAAACAACACTTGCGCTAATTGGCTGAGCGCCTTTAGCTCATCATCCACCTTAGCCTCTTTGAGAAATTTTATGGCTTCTATTATTTCAATCGGCGTGGGGTTACGCTGATACATCATTTGATATAAGATCTTGATTCGAGCCTGCCCTGAATCAGATCTTCTTTTGGCAAGCATGGAAGCCTTATTGGATTGGTCGGAAATAAACGGACTATTCATAAGGTATAAGGCCTGCTGAGGCACAACATTCTCATAGCGCTCAGGGCAATGGGTATCAGGATTGGCAAAGTCAAACACCCGAAAAGTAGAGGGCAAGTTCTGCCGATCAATAAACCCGTAAAGGGTCCGCCTTGTTGGAGCTGGGTCAGTATCAATTCTGACCGGCCTGCCTCCAACCTCTAAATCCAGCTGGTCACTAGCTTGCATTACAGTATCCCGTAAAGCTTCAAATGAAATCCTTTGACGATTCATTTTCCAGAGCAACCGGTTATCCGGATCTTCCCTGACATATTCAGCCTTATTATCACTTAGCTGCTGGTAGGTAGCTGAAAGCATAATCCACCGGTGTAAATTCTTTATCGACCATCCTTCTTTTACAAATTCATAGGCCAAATAATCCAGTAAAGCTGGGTGAGATGGCGGTCGGGCACGCAATCCAAAGTCACTTGGTGTTTGCACTAACCCGCTTCCAAAATGATGGGTCCAAACTCGATTCACTAAAACACGAGCGGTAAGTGGATTTTTTGGACTGACTATTGCTTTTGCCAACTCCAGCCTCCCGCTTCCATCAGTAAAAGGTTTTCTGTCCTTAGATATATGTCCAAGAAACTGGCGAGGAACTTTCGGACCTCGATTACCACTCACTCCACGTACATATATATAGGGCTCCACTGGCTTGACCTTATCCCTCAAAACATGCGCACGGGGAGGTGCCCCTGGGTGAACGGCGGCTAGTTTCGATATTTTTGACCTCATCGTTTTCAATCGATCACGCACCACAAAAAGAAGACCGTTCCTATCGCCCTCACTCAATGTTTTTGGCACCGATGCGGGTGTGTTATCGCTATAAAGGACCTGACGAATGGCTTCTAGATTTTCATCTTCCAATACAGGATTAAGAGAATTTATTTTTTGCTGTGCCTTCCATTTTTGTTCTGCCTCCCGAAATAATCTTCCATATACTTCTGCCTGAGCCTCCAGAGTTCCCTTCCGTTCAATCAACGGATTACCTTTTCCTTCCAATCTATTCCAAGCGATAAATACAGGATGTTTATCTTTTTTCCATTCTTTCAAAGCTTTCTGCCAGTTTTTAAATGCGATAAGATTCAACTTTTTCTTAGTCAGCCATTTATCCAATCTGTCTCCCTTGAGCTTTTGAATTTCAGCTTGATGTACCGCTAGCATATACTCACCTGACTGATTCCTTAACCTAGCCAAGCCTTTCTGGTAAGTATCTCGCTTCAGATCTTCAATAGCTTTCTCTTGTTTGTTCTTTTCTTTTAGAAAATCAGAATACTTTTCAGGCAGAGAATTATCACCCAGTAAAGGCATGTCTTTAGGCTCATCACTACTGGCAAAAATTCCATGAAGCGAGTAATAGTCAGCCGTTGGAATAGGATCATACTTATGATCATGACAACGTGCACAGGTAACAGTGAAACCCATCAGTCCTCGTGTGACGACGTCAATCCGATCATCTATAATATCATCCGCACGGTTTAGGAACCTCCTGCCCAGCGTAAGAAACCCCATTGCCGCCAAAGGCCTTTTATCTTCACCCAACTCCAGTCTATCTGCTGCAAGTTGCTCGATAATAAAGCGGTTATAGGGCAAATCTTCGTTAAAAGACCTCACCACATAATCCCGATAAGTATAGGAATAAGGATAGAGTCGATCGACCCCAACACCAACATAACCTTTGTTATCTGCATAACGCGCCACATCTAGCCAATGACGCCCCCAACGTTCACCATAATGAGGGGATGCTAGCAATCGTTCGACCAATTGAGGCCAGGCATCAGGCGCATCATTGGCTACAAACTTTTTTACCTCATTATAGGTCGGCATTAACCCGGTAAGATCCATCGTTGCACGACGAATTAGTGTTCGCTTGTCAGCGCGATCTGAAGGTTCCCAACCCCTCTCTTTGAGGCGCGCAACCACATATCGGTCAAGACCATTAATGATCCACTCAGAATTTACAGCTGGAACAGCTGGTTTACGGACAGGTTTAAATGCCCAATGGTTGCGAACTTGATCAACAGTTGATAATTGAGGCTTCAGCGCAGCACTCGCATTCACCACCATGAAACCGAAAAAAATAAGAACCCAATGCACGGAACAATCCTATCTACTACTCGTCAGGTTTCAATTCTGAAACCCATTGGGTAAATAACTCGATCCATTTCGGGTCAGGCCTCACCCCCCCCACAGGAGGCATGCGGCCATTTCCAGGACTAATAATTCTTTGAAGCATCACTGAATGAGAAACTTTACCTGGAGACACAATCTCTGCCTTTTCACCGAGCCCAAAACTGCTGTGAACCGGCTTAACCCCAACTGTCAATGTGTCCTTCAAAGCTCGGCCCCACTCCAAATTTATTTGAGAATTACCTCCGCCTGCCTCGATGTGACAGTGGGCACAGTTGACTTTCCAATAAGCACGAACACGAGTTTGCAAGCTTGAATCTGAATCGTACGGATTAGGCAAACGCGATTGCCCGAGCCCTAGTTTCCCTTCATATTTTTCTGGCTTCACTCCATCTAATATCCCCTCCTTTGCCAAGTAAGTTATCTGGTTTACCTTTTTACCTGAACGCACCACATCCCTATTCATCTGCAAACCTGTTAAACCAAGAGTATACTTAGCTGCCCTGGCATGACACATCATGCATTCGGCGCGACTGGGTATATTCCAGTTACGATTTCCCGAAAGAGATAAGGCTTCCCCCTCACGACCAACTAATACCGCGTCGGTTTGGGCTTTATCCCACTTATAGCTGTAGCCTAGCCATTCCCCTTGCTGCTTCGTCAGTAAGCGCGTCTCAATGCGCTTCTTACCGATGGATAAAGTTTGAACAAGGACACTCCGATCAGGTGCATCCCAACCCCTATTAACATTAAAACGCATTTTTCCCGTTCCAGGAATTGCCAAAAGATGCTCACTCTTTGCCCCATCAACCCAATGAGGCACATTAATTTCATACTGCAACACCCCTGGAGCAGGATCGTGTAATGAGACATCTTTAAACAATCCAGTCTCACTTAGTCGTGATGGAAAGTTTGCAGTTGTACTTCCAACCTCATTAGGAACTAATTTATAGAAGCCTGTTCGCTCATCAATTACAATTAAATTACCGTGGGCATCAGATGCAAAACCGGTAATGGCAAATGAAGTATCAGCAATCTCCTTATGCCAGAGAACCTTTTTCCCGTCATGCTTGCCCGCCCAAATTTTACCAGTGGCATAATCGCCATAAACATAAGCTCCATTTAGCTCAGGCAAATACTTCCCATAATGCACTACACCTCCAGTTAACGAACGGGCCTCACGGTGGTGGTGTTCGAAAGTCGGCTTCATTAAAGTGCCCGGCCCCAATTTTCGTTCCAGATAAAAGGGATGACTCCCTTCATATTTACTCCAGCCATAATTCGCGCCGCGCTCAACACGCTTAACTGATTCCCACAAATCCTGCCCATTCTCTCCCACCCAGATATCACCTGTTTTTGTGTCACAGGTAATTCTCCAAGGGTTGCGAAACCCGTGCGCCCATGTTTCTGGAGCTGCATTTTTGGTAGCCAAAAAAGGATTATCTGCAGGTATGGAATACGGCTTTCCTTTGCCGATTTGATCTACATCAATACGTAAAACCTTTGAGAGAAGCAGGTCAATACGTTGACCGGTGAGATTAATGTCCGAGTCACTGGTTCCATCGCCAGTGGTGATGTAGAGCATCCCGTCGTGACCAAAAATAACACCCCCTCCATCATGCCCATTAGATTCCCATTCAAGAAAGATTTTCTCAGAATTGGGATCTACCAAATATGTTTCCTGATCCATCACCCAACGGGTTACTCGGCAACGTTTTTTCTTGGACCCCTCTCCTCTCCTTGGTCCACTAGTGTGTAGGAAAATAAACCCATTCTCTTTAAATTTAGGGTGAAAACAGAATCCGTAAACCAAGTCATTTTTCACGGTTAAGGATTCAATCTTTGTTTTGGTTTCTGACGCATCCTTAAAAACCCATAATGAAGATATCGACTCCTTGGATTCATGATGGTCCACATATGCCAATAAATCCGGCGTGCCGGGAACACGTTTCAATTCCAGAGGTTTTTTTACGGGCAAATTACCCCAAACTTTTTGGGTAACATAAGGTAAGGGAGGATCCGGAGAGCCAATAACCTTTGAATCCTTCCATTCAATCCGCCCTATATCTTGGGCACTTATTTGGCCATAGAAGACCGATAGAAAGAACCCGCAGATCAACCACATCAATCTATTCAGCCCCGTCAGCACCGACCTGTCAACCTGAAGCTAGCTTTCTAGAAGATGGTTTATAGATCTAGCTGCTCGATTTGCAGCCCCTTTACCACCAAGTGAATCGGCTATCACATCCAATTGCTCGCGCAACTCAATCCTTCTATGAGAATCATCCAGGAAATTCTTCACCTCCCGAGCCAGATTTTTCCCAGTTGCATCAGACTGTATAAATTCAGGAAACACTTCCCGCTCAGCCATCACATTAGGCATAGCAATATGTTT
>CAJWKQ010000140.1 GCA_913041895.1 uncultured Verrucomicrobiales bacterium | reverse complement strand
TATCGGTATGGTCGGTACTGTAAAACCAACCTCGCCAGAACCAATCCAAATCCTGCCCGCTCGCATCCTCCATGGTCCGGAAAAAATCAGCAGGGGTGGGGCGCTTGAACATCCAGCGCTGCGCATACTGCTTGAAAGCGTAATCAAATTGCTCACGACCCAAAACACTTTCACGAAGGATATTCAATGCCAGAGTAGGCTTAGTATAAGCATTATAACCAGAACTCTGAAGAGAATCGGCCCCCGTCATAATCGGCATTTTATTTTCCTGTTTTAAGTACCCTAAAAGCCCTCCTTCTCTGCCAGGCATAATGCGCGAGGGATAATCCTCTTCCCATTCCTGTTCGGTTAAAAACTGAACAAAAGAGTCCAATCCCTCATCCATCCACATCCATTGGCGTTCGTCTGAATTCACGATCATGGGGAACCAATTGTGTCCGACTTCATGAATAATGACGGAAATAAGTCCATATTTTGTTCGCTTGGAATAGGTTCCATCCTTCTCAGGCCGGGGTCGTTGCCAGCAAATCATCGGGTATTCCATGCCGCCAATCGGGGCGTTCACTGAGATCGCCACCGGATAGGGATAATCAAAGGTAAACTTGGAATAAACCTCAACCGAGTGCGCTACCGCATGGGTGCTATAACGACTCCACAACGGCTCCCCCTCCTTGGGCCAGTAGCTCATGCACATGATCTTGCGGCCATTTAGATCAACTCCCATCGCATCCCATAAGAACTTGCGGGAACTAGCAAAAGCAAAATCACGCACGTTATCTGCCTTATAAACCCAAGTCTTTTTTCCCTTGGCCTTTTGCTTTTCATTCGCCTTGGCCTCCTCAAGATTCACAATGAAAACTGGCTTCTTAGAATTTTGTGCCTTTGCCAAGCGGTTTCGCTGCTCCTTGGTAAGTATCTTTTCGGGGTTTTGCAGCTCACCGGTGGAAGCAACAATATGATCTGTCGGAGCCGTAATTCGCACAAGGTAATCTCCAAATTCCAAAGCGAATTCACCCGATCCTAAATACTGCTTGTTTTGCCATCCGTTCACATCGGTGTAGGCGCACATGCGAGGAAACCACTGAGCCAAAGCATAGAGATGGTTTTTATCTTCCTTGAAATATTCATAACCCATTCGCGAACGCATCTTGGTGGCATCAACAATGTTAAAATTCCAATCGACGGAAAAAGTAATCTTTTGACCGGGCTTTACTGGTGAAGGCGGAATAATACGCATCATCGTCTGCACAATCACATGTTTCAGAGGCTTGCCAGATGCATCCTTGACTGCTGTAATCTTGTAGCCGCCGTCAAACTTTTGTGCCTGAAGCAGCCCTTCAAATGCGTTGAAGGATAAACCACTGATTCCCGAAGTCGTGCGCGATTGCGCAGCGATCATCTTGGGATTGTAAAGATTCTGATCGAGCTGCATCCAAAGGTATTCCAGCGTGTCCTTCGAGTTATTATGGTAGGTTATCTTCTCACTACCAGTAATGCGATGGTTCACCTCATCAAGTTCCACATCGATGACATAATCAACTTGCTGTTGCCAATAGCCTGGACCAGGAGCCCCGGAAGCTCGGCGCTGCTCGTCAGGTGTGGGCAGTAAATCATCGATTTGTTTAAATGGATCCCGAGGTGCAGCCTCAAGAGACAGCACGAGGACGCCTGCAAAGAAAATGAGCTTTTTCAACATAGGAATGGCTCCGGTTTACCGGAGCCATTCAAAAAAAGCAATGCGATCGGAGTCTCTATTTGCGAGAATTCAATTTCATGAGCAAGTGGAGAATCTCGATATAGAGCCACACCAGTGTAACCATCAGACCGAAGGCCCCGACCCACTCCATGTATTTGGGGGCTCCCCTTTCTGCCCCGTTTTCAATGAAATCGAAATCCAACACCAAATTTAGTGCAGCAATAATGCAGATGAAGACACTTATCCCAATACCAATCGGGCTTGCATCATGCAAAAACGGTATCCCTATGCCAAAAAAGCCCAGTATAAAGCTAGCAAGGTAGACTAGGAAGATTCCCCCTGTTGCCGCGCAAACACCCAATTTGAAATTTTCGGTTGCCCTGATTAGGCCGCTTCGATACGCCCCCAACAGGGCAAAGAGTATACCAAAGGTTAACCCAGCCGCCTGAGGAACAATTCCTGGGTACATTTTTTCGGCAAATGCTGAAATACCTCCTATAAAAAGACCCTCTAAAGCCGCATAAATCGGTGCGGTGAACGGAGCCCAGCGAGGCTTGAAGATTGTAATCATCGCGAAAATCAACCCGCCGATAGCACCTCCTATCGTAAAGAGCCCAACGGGACCACTCACCGCCAATACTTTCCTGCCTGTCTCTTTGTCGATTCCGACATCGAACACCATGCTCCAAGTAAACGATGCGGTTACCAGCAGGATCAGTAATAGTGCTCCTGTCTTATGGACCGTTCCCATCAAAGTCATTCGCTCGCTGGAAACATCAAAGTCAGTATAATTTGAAAAGGTTTTATCGTTTAGAGCGGGATTTGCAGACCTCATTAAGTTCCTCCTATCAGTTCGTTACTTTTCCAACGCGCTGAGTTCGAAATGCTACCATAAAAGTTTCATTTCGTCCACGCTGCGGTTTTGCCTCGCCTCAAACACGGCAGTCCGACAACATTCGGGCCCATGGCTAATTCGCCTTATTTAACTGCGCCGGTAAAAAGTGAATCGATGCCAAAGGGTATCCCCTACATCATCGGCAACGAAGCAGCTGAGCGATATTCTTTTTATGGCATGAAAGCCATTTTGGTCATTTTTATGACCAAATACCTGATGGATAAAGATGGAGGGCTTGCCCCCATGAACGAAGCTGAAGCGACGACATGGTTTCACCTCTTCAACAGTGCGGTGTATTTTACACCACTCTTGGGCGCAATTATCGCTGATGCATTTCTAGGCAAATACAAAACCATTATCAGCCTCTCGATTGTGTATTGTTTGGGCCATCTTGCCTTGGCTCTGGATGAAACGCGCCTGGGTTTATCTATTGGCCTCACACTCATAGCTATCGGAGCAGGAGGAATCAAACCCTGCGTGTCAGCACATGTGGGAGACCAGTTTGGGAAAACCAATGGCCACCTAATCACCAAAGTATTCGGCTGGTTTTATTTTTCCATCAACCTCGGTGCATTTGCATCCCAAATCATGACTCCAATCTTATTGGACCGGTATGGGCCGCACATCGCATTTGGCGTGCCGGGAGGACTGATGCTTCTGGCGACCATTGTGTTTTGGATGGGTAGGCGTGAATTCGTCCATATCCCCTCGGGAGGCATGGGTTTTCTTAAGGAAACCTTTAGCAGAGAGGGGCTGAAGATTATTGGACGACTTTGCATTATCTATTTGTTCGTGGCTGTTTTCTGGGCGTTATTTGACCAATCGGGTTCGAAGTGGGTTTTACAAGCCGATAGAATGGACCGCAACTGGCTGGGGTTCGAGTGGTTGCCGTCGCAAATCAACGCCATCAATCCGGTCATGATCATGGTGTTCATTCCTATTTTCACATGGCTTATCTATCCTGGTCTCAACAAGGCTTTCCCTCTTACACCTTTGCGCAAGATCGGTATCGGTTTTTTTGTAGCTGTCCCCTCATTTGTAATCCCGGCCTGGATTGAAACACAAATTAATGGAGGCGAACTACCCAACATCATATGGCAATTGCTCGCTTACGTATTCCTTACCGCAGCGGAGGTTTTTATTTCCATTACTGCACTTGAATTTTCATACACTCAGGCTCCGAAGAAAATGAAGTCACTCATATTGGGCTTCTTTCTGATGTCCGTTTCGATGGGCAATCTATTTACTGCAGGCGTAAATCACTTCATGAAAAATGATCCACCTTCCTTCACTCCTGATGTGGAAGGCATTTATGAATTGCAGCTTGAAGCAAGTGATGGTGACTCCTCAGATCAGGCCAAAGTTACGATCACAGTAGGCCCTGAACTACGCAAACCAGGAATCATAGATAAAATCAAAGCCCCATTCCTCAAGGTTGTGTCAGCTTTACGCTCTCTAGCTGAAGCTAGCCCCAGCCAAACTGATAAAACTCCCGCCACTAAAAAACTTCCCACGGCCAATGCCGGTCAATTTCGTGCTGTGCCCCCTAACGAGCTTGTGCGCCTCTATGGGACTGCCGACAAAGGCGATTATAATGGAAAATTCTCCTACAAATGGGCGTTCATTTCTGGGCCTGAAGGGAGCAAGATTAATGATTCTGCTCTAATGAAATCAGATACCCGAAATCCACATTTCACCCCAGACGTTGAAGGGGATTACGAATTTCAGTTTATCGTCAATGTTGGGCAAAATGCAAAGGCCACGGCAACCAATTCCATAACACTTCAAGTGACGAGTGAAAATTTACCTCCAGTGGTAAATGTAACAGAGGAGCAAAACGGCAATGTTAATAGTGTGGTCGTCCTCGATGGCGCGGGCACTGTCGATCCAAATGGCGATGAACTAACGTTCACTTGGAGTTTTGTCTCAAAGCCAGAAGGCAGCAAACTCGAAGTCAAAGACCTTATGGGTAAAAAATTCTCTGGCCCCACAAACAAGTTAAAGGGAGCAGATTACTACCTGTTTTTCGCCGGCTGCATGCTGCTTGCAGCCGTGATCTTTATCCCGGTGGCTAGATGGTATCAGCCTAAGGAATATCTTCAGGAAGAAGATGACTCAGAGGAAGATTTGGAACCAGAAAAGGCCTAAAATTGATAACCTATATCCAAAAGCGCTATTGACACTAAGTCCTATTTTTGGTCTTATCCGCCTCCCTTTTCACGATTTTTTTGGATTTTCTGATGTATGCAGTATTTGAAACCGGCGGCAAACAGTACCGCGCCTCAGCTGGCGATCTAGTCAAAGTAGAGATGCTTGGCAGTGAAAACGGCTCAACCGTCACTTTTGATCGGGTATTACTCGTAAACAATGATGGAAAGGTAACCGTAGGTAACCCCACGGTGGACAAGGCTTCGGTGACTGCCGAAGTCATTGAATCTGAGCGCAAGGACAAAAAACTGCTCATATTCAAGATGAAACGGCGCAAAACCTACCGGCTCAAAAAGGGACACCGTCAGCGGCATTCCGTCGTTAAAATTACCGATATCAAGGCCTAACCCGAAAATTAGTTATGGCACATAAAAAAGGACAAGGATCTTCCAAGAACGGACGCGACAGTAATTCCAAAAGGCTGGGACTGAAGCGGGGGAACCAACAGCTCGTTGAGGCAGGAACTATCATTGTCCGGCAGCGAGGCACTCAGCATATTGCAGGCGAAAATGTCGGCATGGGTCGCGACCATACACTTTTTGCCCTCCAGACTGGCCGAGTACGTTTTGACCGCAACAAGGGTAAAAGTCGGGTGAATATCGATCCGGTTGAGGTCGTTAAAAACTAAGCCCGCCCAAAAATTAATTTCACTGGCGAGGTTCGATACCTCGCCTTTTTTGTTGCCGAAAAAATAATCTAGTCATGTTCATTGATCAGGTGAAAGTTTATGCACGTGCCGGCCATGGGGGAGCAGGCTGCGTATCCTTTCGCCGAGAGCCCTACGTGCCAAAAGGTGGCCCTGATGGTGGTAATGGTGGACGAGGAGGTAGTGTCATCTTAGAAGCCACTCACGATTTAAATAATCTAATCGCACAATTCTATGTTCCACGCCTGATTGCTAAGAACGGAAATCCTGGTGAAGGGCAAAAGAAGAGTGGTCACTCAGGAAAAGATCTCATCATTAAAGTTCCCTGTGGCACAATCATATGGAAATTACCCGATTTAGATACAGAACCTGAAGATCCTGAACCTCAAATGGTTCAAGATGCAGGAGGCGAGCAAGCCCTTTTAATTGATTTTGACGCTATCCAAGAGACGGATGATCAAGATGAGCTAAAACCTGAACTCTCCATTGGAGAAGAGGCTGAGCTGGTCGTTGATCTTACTGATGATGGACAGCAATTCACCCTGTGTTCAGGAGGTAGAGGAGGTAAAGGGAATCATCATTTCACCTCATCAACCAATCAGGCCCCAAGACACTCCCAACCCGGTGAACCAGGAACCGAAGGGCACTTCCTACTTGAATTGCAAATGGTCGCCGATATTGGACTGGTGGGTTACCCCAATGCGGGTAAAAGCACTTTGCTCAACGCCATTTCACACGCCAAACCCAAGATCGCCCCATACCCTTTCACGACATTGCACCCGCAGATTGGCGTGGTCGAAATGGACGGGTGGGAACGTTACACAGTTTGCGATATCCCCGGCATCATAGAAGGCGCTCACAACAATGTGGGGCTCGGTCACGCCTTTCTAAGGCATATACGGCGATGCAGAACACTATGCATTATCCTCGATATGGCCGGCATTGATGACCGCAACCCTTGGGATGATTATGACAAGATCTTATTTGAACTGGAACAATACGATCCTGAACTCGTCGCCAAACCGCACCTTGTTGCCGCCAACAAGATGGATGAGGATTCTGCCCAAGCAAACCTCATAGAATTCCAAGAACGTTTCCCTGAGATAGAAGTCATGGAAATAATGGCCGCAATCGATGAAGGGGTTCCCGAGCTTAAAGAGAGGTTCAGAGAGGCGGCAAAAGTGTAAATCACCTTCCCCCTCGCCTCTCATTAACCTATCCTCCCCTGCCCATGTTAAGAGTCGGAATCGTTGGCCTGCCGAATGTCGGCAAATCCACTTTGTTTAATGCCCTCACTCGCTCAAATAACGCAGAGTCAGCCAACTACCCTTTCTGCACCATTGATCCAAACGTAGGGGTGGTAGCCGTACCGGACGAAAGACTAGCCCCACTCGCTAAAATAGAAAACTCCGCCGAAACTATTCCCGCAACGGTTGAATTCGTGGATATCGCCGGATTGGTCGCAGGAGCTTCAACTGGCGAAGGCATGGGCAACCAGTTCCTCAGCCACATACGTGAGGTGGATGCGGTAGTGCAAGTGGTTCGTTGTTTTGAAGACTCAGAAATTCACCACGTAACAGGTGGAATTGATCCAGTTCGTGATATCGAAACCATTACCACAGAACTGATCCTTGCAGATCTGGACAGTTTACGGCGCCAAATACCCAAGCTGGAAAAGGACTCCAAGCGGGGAGATAAGGAAGCTTCCCTTAAGCTAAAGCTAGCTCAAAAAATCGAACCTCATCTTGATGAAGGTAAGCCAGCCATCACCTTTGAGCTTGAAGAGGAGGAAACCCTCGTCTCCCAATCTCTTTTCCTCCTGACAGGCAAACCCACTATTCTCGCTGCTAATGTAAAAGACAGTGACCTATCCGAAACAAATGATAACAAATATGTTGGGACTGTTCGCACCTACGGAAAAGAACATCACGGCTGTGATACGGTGGTAATTAGCGCACAAATCGAAAGTGAGTTAGCCGACCTCAATGAAGTGGAAGCAAACGAGTTTCTGGAGGATCTTGGCGTAAAAGAAAGCGGCGTGGGGCAACTCATTCGCGCTGCTTATCACCTCTTGGGACTTCGCACCTACTTCACCTCTGGCCCCAAAGAAACACGCGCTTGGACCATACGAATTGGAGATACCGCTCCACAAGCTGCAGGCGTCATACACACCGATTTTGAGCGAGGATTCATCAAGGCTGAAACCGTTAGTTATAGCGATCTCATCAACAATGGCTCCATTCAAGGAGCAAAAGAAAAGGGGTTATATCGTCAGGAGGGAAAGGATTATGTCGTGCAAGATGGGGATGTTATCCTTTTCAAATTCAACGTATAAACTTCCCTAGCTCCCGCGCATCTCTGTTAATTGTTTCTGAATCGAATCGAGACGATTCTCTAGTGCCTTCCACTGCTCGGCACGATCTGCTGCCCCACTTTTCTGGTTATCGGCAAGTTCCTCGCGTAAATCGCTAACCATTTGCTCCAGCCGATCATTATTATCTGCAGTCATTTCGTCCACAAACACAGCGTTGGCCAAAGAAAGACCCAGAATTCCCCCAACCAACACAGCTAAAACAAAATACCCTCTTACAAGCATCACCGTGCCTGAATCTAGACCACTGGCTGCTAAGGCATCGGGGATTTCATACCATCCTTCAATCGTGAACACCTTGAAAAGTGAATATGCTGACTTAACAGGATCCCCAAAGTATTGTGGAGCCAGTTCCCCAAAGAGAGTGTTTGCTCCCATAGCCAAAACCATATTTAACACGGCAAGCGTTAGGAACACAGCTGCGGATGCTTTTA
>CAJWKQ010000139.1 GCA_913041895.1 uncultured Verrucomicrobiales bacterium | reverse complement strand
TACTCCAAGAACATGGCCTAACCCTCCAACAAGTGGCCGAGGCCGTTAGAAACTCCGCAGTCGATCTTCCAGGCGGAGTTATCAAGGCCCGCAATGGTGAAGTCCTAGTTCGCACTGAAGGCCGTGCCTTCACCAAGGCAGACTTTGAGAAAATTATCATCAAGGCCCGCCCCAACGGATCTCATTTAACCCTCAGCGAAATCGCTAATGTCACCGATGCCTTTGAAGAGGAAGAGGTTGTCATGCGCTACAACGGCAAACGCTGTGCGGTAGTCCATGTCGCACGTACTGGAGATCAAAATGCGCTCAAGATAGAGGGAATTATACAGAAATATTTGGATGAACAACTTAAACCCGGCCTGCCGGAAGGGGTTAGTGTGGACATCTGGAATAACCGAGCTGATATCATTAATAAACGTTTGGTGACCCTTAATGATTCAGCCTTCGTGGGAATTGCTGCAATAATTATCCTCTTGGGTTTATTCCTAAGACCAGCAGTTGCTTTTTGGGTGAGCCTGGGAGTGCCTATTGCCTTTATGGGGGCTTTTTCTTTGATGCCATACTTTGGGGTTACCATCAATCTTCTGACCCTCTATGGATTTATTCTGGTTTTAGGCATTCTGGTTGATGACGCCATTGTCACTGGGGAACGCATTCACGCATATCAACAACGCGGGGGAACAGGCCTTGATGGAGCAATTAAAGGTGCTCAGGAAGTAGCTACCCCAGTTATATTCGGAGTACTGACTACAGCTATTGCTTTCATCCCCCTACTACTGGTTGAAGGTCGACGCGGACAAATGTTTGAACAAATTCCATTTGTTGTCATTCCCTGTCTTCTCTTTTCACTAGTAGAATCAAAACTAATTCTCCCTGCCCACCTGAGTCACCTCTCCACTGGAAAACCTCCACGCAACCGATTGAGCGCATTGGCCCGAATCCAGCGCGCTTGTGCCGATGGAATGGAATGGTTTGTTGAAAAGGCTTACCGACCCGTACTGGGGTTGGCATCGACCAACCGATACGTCACTCTCTCTATCTTCGCTGGAGTCGCACTCATTATTTGTTCTTACTCATTTAGTGGCAGACTTAAAATGACGTTTTTTCCTCCGATTGACAGCGAATATGCGACCGCACGACTGGTTATGCCTCAAGGCACGGCTTATGAAGTAACCGAGAAGAAACTGCAAAAAATGATCGATGAAGCTTACGCTTTGAAAGAGTCTTATACTGGAAAATATAACGACCCTATTACAGGCAAAACAACGAACCAAAGTGTTATCGGGGATATCATTACCACCATCGGCGGCCAGAATATAGCTGGAGTTCGCGGCCGCGCTTCTTCTGGCGTCGCTAATCTTGGCGAAGTGCAAATGCAACTCATGGCGCCTGAAGATCGGATCTACTTTGAGGACAAAAAATTTCTTGAAATTAAGACACGCGAACTGGTCAAAGAATGGAGAACCAATATAGGAACCATCCAAGGCGCCCAGGAAATAACCACCAAGGCCGTTATCGGACGCACCCGCGACCCTATAGCAATCAAGCTAGCCATGCCGGCACAAGACACCTCTGAGGAAACTACAGAAGCTCTCTCTAATGTTTCGGACCAAATTCAAGCTGAACTGGAACAATATCAGGGTCTATTTGATATTCACGACACATTTGAACGCACCAAGGAGGAAGTTCGACCCAAGCTAAACGAGGACGCCATGCAGCGTGGCTTAACTCGCGCAATGATCGGCCGCCAAGTTCAGGGAGGATTCTTCGGCCACGAAGCCCAGCGCATTCAACGTGGCCAAAATGAAGTAAGAGTAATGGTACGCTATCCTGTTGAGGAACGTGAAAGCATGGCCAGCCTGGAAAACATGCAAATAAGGCTGCCTGAAGGAGGCACCACTCCTCTGACTGCAGTTGCGCAACTGGAAATGACTGACAGCTATCCTTCAATCAGGCGCAGTGACTTGGCTCGAACCCTTTACGTCTTGGCCGATGCAGATAAGGACAATGCTGCCTTGGACCTGGAAAAAGTTCGTAAAGATCTCGAGCCCAAAGTAGCCAAGTTAGCAGCAAGCCAACCCGGTATGAGCTATAGTTTTGATGGCGAAGGTCGTGAACGAAAAGAGTCAATGGCAGCACTTAAGATAGGAGGTATTATTGTCCTTCTGGGCATCTATGCAATGCTGGCAATTCCCTTTAAGAGCTATACTCAACCTCTGATCGTCATGGCCATCATCCCCTTTAGTCTTACAGGAGCACTTCTGGGACACATTATTATGGACATACCCTTCAGTGTAATGAGTGCCTTTGGCATGCTGGCCATGGCAGGGGTGGTGGTAAATGACAGCCTGGTGATGGTCCATTATATCAATATGAAACGAAATGAAGGCATGCCACTTACCCAAGCAGTCAACCAAGCGGGAGGGGCACGCTTCCGGCCGATTCTTCTAACTAGCCTAACCACCTTTTGCGGCATCCTTCCAACTATGTTTGAAAAGAGCACTCAGGCCCAGTTTGTCCTACCTATGGGAATCAGTTTGGCATGGGGCGTTTTGTTCGCAACGTTCATAACTTTGATTCTTGTGCCGATCTGCTATCTGATTCTTGAGGACTTAAAAGGCGGTCTCAGCAGATATTGGAACTGGCAAACCGGACGCAAACCAGAGCCGGCATCTGTATAATATGTTTTATTCAATGAACGCCAGCATCCTAGACTAGTATGCTGGCGTTCATTGAATCTTTGGTAATAGGTCTTGCAGGTGCATTAATTGAAATTCTATTCGAAGGTATTATCTATGGCCTTTCGTACCTAGTAACCGGAGTTATTAGTAAAAGAATAAAATCCACGAAGGATAATGTCGGCCCCATTTCGGACGAAGCTAACAAGCCATCAGCAACTCACATAGGGATAATTTTTTTGCTGATCCTGTCTGGCATTCTTGCAGGAAGTTTAATTTCATTAGTATTCCCAGAACGCATCCTCAATTTCGGTTCAATAACAGGTATTAGCCTATTGATCACACCTTTGATTTTTGGACTGATATCGAGCACTCTCAGTCGATGGGAAAAGAAACATGACTGGGGGACCGGGCCTATGGCCAACTTTCTGGGTGGCGCCATTTTTGGCCTTGCCGTTGCCGCAACACGGTTAATCTTCATTACCCAGATACAGAGTACTTGAAGAATTCATCATATAATTTTTAAATTCACCTCAATGAAGTAAATTAAATGTTCGATTTTCTAAGCGGTGATTCGGGGCTTTGGATGTTGTTCTCTACGGGATTTATTAGTGCCACCCTATTACCGGGAAGTTCGGAGGTTAATTTGATTGCCTCCCTAAAACTGGGTGACAATCCAATCTGGCTAATACTTCTGGTCGCCACTATCGGTAATACTTTAGGCGGAATGACCAACTATTGGATAGGAAGACTATTTCCCGAGAAAAAACCAAAAAATAAGCACGTGCATAAAGCAAAGAAATGGCTAAAGAAATACGGCTACTGGAGTTTACTATTAAGCTGGCTACCTTTCATCGGCGATCCTTTATGTTTGGCCGCGGGATGGCTCCGCATGCACCATTGGCTGTGCCTTGTGGCAATATTGTTTGGCAAGGCGGTACGTTACACCACACTGGCAATATTTGTGCAAAGCTTGGGATAGAAGTAATCAAGTTCTTTTAGCCGTTATCAATTCGTTCGACAACAACCACCAAGGTGTCAACATCCCGCCCATGAAATACCTTTTTTTGATTTGCTCGATTATCTTTTCACTACCTGCCTCTTCCGAAGAAAAATCAAAGCTCCATTCTGCACTCAATCCGGTCCCGCGCCAAGGAGGCTGGATGAAACGCCACAACTCATTTAACGACCGAGTTGCAAAGGGGAATGTGGATTTGGTCTTTATTGGCGACTCGATCACTCAAGGTTGGGAAGGTCGCGGCAAAAAAATATGGGCTAAGCATTATGGCAACCGCAATGCAGTTAACCTCGGTATTGGCGGAGACCGAACCCAACATGTGATATGGCGACTGGATAATGGAAACCTTAAAGATATTACTCCTAAAGCTGCCGTCATTATGATCGGCACAAATAATTCAGGTAATAACACCTCCAAGGAAATCGCTGATGGTGTCGCTGCCATTGTTAAACAAATTAGAACCAAATCCCCAAAGACCCAAATTCTACTACTCGGTGTTTTTCCTCGAGGAAGCAACCCCACTGACAAACGTCGTCAAGTCAATGAAGGTGCCAATAAGCTTTTCAGTAAACTCAATGATGGAAAGCACGTCCACTATCTGGACATTGGCCCCAAGTTCCTGCAAAAGGACGGTACGTTGACCAAAGAAATCATGCCCGACCTGCTTCACTTAAGCGAAAAGGGCTACACGATTTGGGCTGAGTCGATTGAAGCCAAACTGGCCGACCTCCTAGAAGAATAATACTGCCACAACCTCATAGGCGCGTGAGAAAAATGCGGTTCAGTCTGCTTTCAGTAATAATATTGCCACTGATCCTTTGTGGTTGTTTCGTTGAAAAAGCATGGGCAGAGGAGCAGAGCAAAACAGCAAATATTATACCTTTCGGTGAGGACGGAAAATTCAAGATGCTGTACGATTGCCGACAACGTCCGCAGTCGGTTCTCCTGAACGATAGACTCTATATCGTATACAACGGAGATGCGAAGCCCTCCAGAAACGGCAAGGGCAGTGCCTACCCAATGCTGATCACCTATAACCCGAAGGATCGAAGCTTCTCCAAGCCGGTTCGACTTGGGCAAAAGAGCAGCACTGACCACCATTACAGCCCGATCATCTGGGCAGATGAAGATGACTTCCTTCACGTTCTATATGGATGTCACAGAACTCCGGGCACCCATCTTATTTCAAATCATCCCGTGCAAAAGAAGACTTCTAATATAATCTGGAAAAAAATGCCCCAGATCGCGCCGAAGCTTTCCTATCCCACCGTCTATCGGATTCATGGTAACAAGGAGATGATCTATTATCGAACCGATGGTCATACCAGTTCCTGGACCTACCGGATCACTGAGGACAATGGCAAAACCTGGAAAGGACCTGCAAAAGATGTCACAGACCTGGATAGCAAGGGGAAATTGGACTGGTCTTCCTACCAGACAAAACTCCCGAGTAAAGACGGCAAACACTTGCATGTGGTGTACACCGATTATGATGACAACAAAAATTCACCAAACGAAGAGAGGTTTTACAATCCGCGTTATGATCAATTAGTGTCCAATGAATGGAAGTATAATCTCTCCTATGTGAAGATTGATCTGCAAACGCATGTTGTCTGCAATGCTGCAGGAGATATCCTAAAGACACCCATTGATTTGGATTACTCAAAGGCAAACTGCCAGATTTGGGACACGAAATGGCGCGGTGCCGGCATCCCACCGGTAATTTCCTTGGACGAACCCGGCGAACCCACTTTTCTACACGTTCTTTCTGAAGATAACATCAAATCCCACCGTTACTACTATGTGCGGCGCGAAAAAGGGAAGTGGATGCAAACGCCCATTTGCAGTTCGAACCATCAATGGAATAGCTCTTACTTAGCCAGAGATAAAAAAGGTGTTCTTCATGCCTATGTCATTACTGGGGAAGACTATTTGGAGGGCGGCTATATGGACCGGCATGGTGGTGGCCGTATCGAAGAATGGGTTTCACAGGATAAGGGCAATAGCTGGAAAAAATCCCGTGACCTGATGGCCGATCAAAAAGAATTTGTCGATTGGCGATTCAACAATATCCAGCCGGTCCTCCGGCCTGATGGAAGCATTGTGGAGGGTATGCTGCTCTTCTACGGCTGGAAAGGTAAGAATGCTCCTGAAGCAAAAGCCTTTCTACTGCACGAAGAAGGCGGTCAATCCTCTCCGAATTAAGCCATTGAGCAAGTGCAGCGGGAGGCATATCCATTATAATCTTCCTGATTTATTTAGTAGGTGGGTGCGAGCAGTTTTCTGTAGAGTCGCGGCACATGAAACAGATTTTCTTGATGATTGCGGTGGTGGCGTTGGTTGGATGTGGTAAGAAGACAGCCGAACAGGCCTTCGCTGAACAAAAGGCCAAGGCAGAAGCGGGAGATGCATTAGCGCAATCCTACCTTGGGCAGATGTATCGCCAAGGCCTAGGAGTGGAGCAGAATTTCAAGGAAGCGTTTACGTGGACCCAGAAAGCTGCCGATCAGGGAGATCCATTAGATCAATACACCCTTGGGCTTATGTACGACAAAGGACGAGGAGTAGAACAGGATTCTAAGGAAGCAGTTAAGTGGTATCAGAAAGCTGCCGATCAGGGATTTGCACAAGCGCAAAATAATCTTGGGGTGATGCATGCCAATGGACGAGGAGTAGAGTTAAATTATGTAACCGCTTATGCGTGGTGGAATATTGCTGCGACTAATGGCAATCAGAAGGTCAAAAAAGGTTTATCTCAACTTGCCGGGATAATGACCCCCGCCCAAATCACCGAGGCCGAGGAGTTGGTTAAGGAGATGGTCAAAAAGAATCCGAAGCTGCTCAATAAAAAGTGATCTTCTTTTCTTCCG
The DNA here is from genome assembly GCA_913041895.1 of uncultured Verrucomicrobiales bacterium. Lineage (GTDB taxonomy): Bacteria > Verrucomicrobiota > Verrucomicrobiia > Limisphaerales > UBA1100 > UBA1100. The sequence continues at coordinate 1,749 of CAJWKQ010000139.1, read as the reverse complement.
TGGCCATTCCCCACAGTTGCCTTTTGCGTCCGGCCCGATACAATCCCGCTCAACCATAGCCATGAAGAAACTCATCCCATTTCTCACGCTCATTTTTGCTTTCAATATTTCAGCCGCACCCAAGGGTCAGCTCACTTATGAAACGCCCGAGGCGGCAGCAAAAGATCCGGACTTTCTCATCCAAGGCGAGTACACCGGTAAAGGTATGGATGGATCAGGAGAAAACCACCAACTGGGCCTGCAAATCGTAGCCCTTGGTGAAGGCACGTTTCAAGCCACCGCTTTCAAAGGTGGCCTTCCAGGAGCTGGATGGGATAAAGAAACCAAATGGGTCTACACGGGAAAACGCAAAGGCAAGACCAAGGCCAGCTTTGCCAATGATGAGTCGCCCATTGCACTGCATTACAATGATGGCAAGGTGTTTGCCGCCAAAGGAGACCAGCAGGTGGGATCCTTCACCAGAACAACGCGCAAATCGGATACCATCGGTGCCAAAGCGCCCAAGGGAGCCAAGATACTCTTTGCGGGAAAAGACAATGGCTCATTGGATAAATTGCAGATCACCAAAGATAGCCTGATGAAGGAAGGTGCCATCACCAAAGGCAAGTTCCAGAGCTTCAAATTGCACGTGGAGTTTCGCCTCCCCTTCAAGCCCACTGCCCGCGGTCAAGCCCGCGGCAATAGTGGACTCTACCTCCAACGCCGTTACGAGCTGCAGGTGCTCGATTCCTTCGGCATCGAGATGACCCCGGCCAAGAATGATTGCGGCTGTCTCTACAAGCAGAAGTATCCGGATGTAAATGCCTGCTTCCCCCCTCTCACTTGGCAGACCTATGACGTGGAATTCACCGCCGCTAAGTTTGATGATACCGGTAAAAGGACTGCGCCCGCCCGCATCACGGCCCATCTCAATGGAATCCTCATCCATGACGATTACGCATTAAAAAACAAGACCGGTGCCGGTCAAAAGGAAGGGCCTGCCCCCGGCCCCATCTGGTTCCAGAACCACAGCAATCCCGTGCGCTACCGAAACGTGTGGATTCAGGAAAAGTAGACCTAAAGCACGATGCGATTTCTAGTCATATTATATGCGGCAGTTACACTTTCTGCCGCACCCTTAAAAATTAATATCGGCACCCTACCCGGCCTGCAATACGACAAGCCCCGCTTTGAAGTACAGCCTGGGCAGGAGGTGATCCTTACCTTCAAGAATGCTGACGAAATGGCCCATAACCTTGCCATTGTTACTCCGGGTAAACGACTGGAGATCGTACAGGCAGCTCTCACTTTGCCGCCAGATTCCAACTACATCCCCAAGAACAATGCCGTGCTGTGGCATACGCCCGTACTCAAGCCGGATGAAAGCGCCGTGTTAAACTTTAAAGCGCCTGAGGAAAAAGGAATATACCCTTATGTATGCACTTTCCCCGGCCATGGCCTCATCATGTATGGTGCAATGTATGTGGGCATCAAAATGCCCAATATTGCCCAGGATGACAACGTTTCACCCATGGCCCGTGCTCAGAGCAGTAATAAAAATCTTCACGCCTGGCCTCATCGTCGACCGCTCATGTACCGCATCTTCATGCCTGACGCCTCCCCCGCAGCCATTGCTGTAGCACTGCCACACGGTGTCTCCTACTGCTGGGATGCCGGCACTTGTCATCTGCGGTATGCATGGATAGGAGGCTTTGTTGACCCTATGCCCGTCTGGAAGGCAAACGGAAATGGCTTGGCCAAAATAATCGG
>CAJWKQ010000138.1 GCA_913041895.1 uncultured Verrucomicrobiales bacterium | reverse complement strand
AGAAAAACTGGGAAAAATACGTCATGAAACTAACCTTCCCCTGAGGTAGCCCAATGAGTTAGCTTTAGCATCATGAAACAGATTCTATTTATCTTTATGGCCGTAGTGTTGGTAGGGTGTGGAACGACCTCTTGGACTTCTGATCCCGATAACCCGCAAAACGTCTCTATTGAACAGGCGATTCGTAAGAATCTCAAGAAGCCAGAAGGTAAACTCACCTCAGAAGACTTAGCTAAAGTCAGTTTTATAGACTTGCGTGGCCATAGGGAAATCACCGATGTAGGCCTCAAGGAAGTGGCCAAACTGAAGAACATAGGAGGCCTAGACCTGCAAAGCACCTCAATTACTGACGCGGGATTGAAGGATGTCGCTAAATTGAAGAAACTCACACTGCTAAACCTAAACTCCGTTCTAAGCCCAGAAAACTCCAGAATTACAGATACGGGCATCAAAGAAGTGGCTAAACTGGAAAACCTCACAAGACTTAACTTGTATCAATCTTTAGTCACTGACAAAGGTCTTAAGGAAATATCCACACTTAGAAACCTCTTTCACCTAGGCTTGACCAGCACCCGAATCACCGACGCTGGCCTAAAGGAGATGGCGAAGCTAAAGAACCTTGGCGAAACACACTTGTCTAATAACCAAATCACCAAAGCAGGAGTTTCTGAACTACAGAAGGCATTGCCGAATTGCAGAATCTACAGCAACCCCACGAAGTAACTCCCCCTCACCCCTCCTCTGTGAAAGTCCTAGAAGACTTTAGCAAACAGCCAAAAGTGCTGGACGGTTAACATTAACCACAGAGAAGTACGTATCGTTTTTTTCAATTAATAAGACCGAGATTAATCTTGGTAGTGTTTCCCCGTGAATAAAACAATTGCTTTACGTATTTTTATCTTCCTTGCAACCATAGTTGGATGCAATCATGGAATGGCTTCAGTCGGTTATCATGTAGGGTTTAATGCAGTTCCGGGTGCATCGTTAGGAAGGGCCTTTGAAGAATATGGAATCCCAGGAGCGGTAAAAGGTGCGGCTGTTGGTGCTGTTGGTTTCTGTATTTGGTTCGGAGTTCCTATTTTACTGAATAGCCTTAAAGGAAAACAATATAAGTTACCCTCCATCTTCCAACCCCCTCCCCCGCTAAACGCCGAAGAATCGATGAAAGTCATTGAGACAGCCATTCGTAAAGCTACCAAGAAATCCACAGGCAAACTCACCAAGGCGGATTTCGAGAAGGTGATAGTGATGGATTTCCAAGACAAAGGACTGACTTCCGTAAAAGGTCTGGAGAAGCTCACGCAATTAACGAATCTGCATCTCCTCGACAATCAACTTACCGATGTAAAAGGACTGGTGAAGCTCACACAGTTAAGGATGTTGAGTCTGAATAACAACCCCGCTCTCACCAAGGCTCAGGTTGACCAACTACAGAAGGCATTGCCGAACTGCAAAATCTTCAGCAACCCCACGAAGTAACTCCCCCTCACCCCTCCTCTGTGAAAGTCCTAGAAGACTTTAGCAAACAGCCAAAAGTGCTGGACGGTTAACATTAACCACAGAGAAGTACGTATCGTTTTTTTCAATTAACTAGACCGTGATTAATCTTGGTAGTGTTTCGCCGTGAATAAAATAATTGATTCATCGTTTTTAATTGCTTTACCGGTTTTTATTAGCCTTGGAGTCATAGTCGGATGCAATGATGGAATGGCTTCAGTCGGTTATGTATCAGGGCCTAGTTTTATTCCATTTGAAGGTGTAATAAATGCCTTTTTTGAATATGGAATTCCAGAATCGATAAGAGGTGCGTTTGTTGGTTTTCTTATTTGGTTAGGAGTTGCTATTTTACTGATTAGCCTTAATCGAAAACAACCCAAGTTACCCTCCATCATCCAAACCACTCCCCCGCTAAATGCCGAAGAATCGATGAAAGTCATTGAGACAGCCATCCGTAAAGCTACCAAGAAATCCACAGGCAAACTCACCGAGGCGGATTTTGAGAAAATGACAGTGATGGACTTACAGGGCAAAGGACTGACTTCCGTAAAATTTCTGGAGAAGCTCACGCAGTTAACGGATCTGAATCTCCTCGAGAATCAACTGACCAGTGTAAATGGGCTAGAGAAGCTCACGCAGTTAGAGTGGCTGAATCTAGAAGATAACCCTGACCTTACCAAAACTCAGGTTGATAAACTCAAAAAGGCGTTGCCGAACTGCGATATCTATAGCGACTTTGAGTGACCATCCCCATTCCTCCTCTGCGAAAGTCCTTAAGCCCTTATGCTTTACTTGTCGATACGTGCCCAGCGCTATAGGCTAGGGTTCATGGACCCTAAACAACTTCACGTTATTCAGGCCCTGGAAAAGGCCGGAGCCACTGAGCACCTTACTGAACGAGAAAAACATCTGATAGGTCTGGCCGTCACCATTACCCGCGGCTGTGCCTACTGCACCGGTGGTCGCACCCAAAAAGCACTCGACTCCGGGATCACGCAGGAAACACTTAATGCCAATACCGATCTAGTCGCTGCAGTGAATGCAGGAGTAGCCGTACGCACAGTTCTACAGGGATTGGAAGGGCTCAGCTGTGATAGCCCCGAGTGTGCCTCATAAAAAAGAAAGCCTACTTTTTTCTTTTCCCACGCACTTTCCAGTTGGGGTCAGGCTCATGCATTTTTTCCATAAGCGAAACCGCGTGACGCGCCAAATCCGGTCGACTTTGGGCGTAGTCGGTCTTTTCCCCCGGGTCATTGGACATATCGTAAAGCTCAACCTTGCCGGTAAACATCGGCTTACGGATAGCCTTCCATTTACCGAAACGCACGGCCTGCGCTGAGCCCTTTTCATAAAATTCCCAGTACAGGGGATTCTTTCGCACCTTCTTTTTGCCGTGCATCACATCCACAAAACTTTCGCTGTCAATTCCTGCAGGCGCCTTTACTCCTGCCAGTTCACTCGCCGTGGCCATAAAGTCACCGAAGTACCAGTGTGCATTGTCATGACCGCCGCCCTCAATCGTGCCCGGCCACCACGCAATGGTTGGCACACGGATACCGCCTTCAGTTAAATCACGCTTGATGCCACGGTAGAGCCCATTGGAATCAAAGTAATCAGCCTTATGCCCGCCTTCCTGATGAGGTCCGTTGTCTGAAGTGAAAATAACCAGTGTATTCTCGGCAATCTTCAGTTCCTTGAGTAAATCCAGTATGCGCCCGGTATCCCGGTCGATATTCTGGATCATTTTGGCAAAACCCTTTTCCGGCTCAGGCCAGTCCTTCTCTGCAAACTCACCTAAATCCGGAACTTCCATGCCCTTGTTGCCCGCCTCGTTGTTTGCGTGAGGGACATTCATGGCAAAGTAGAGGAAGAAGGGATGCTTTTGATTCCGGCGAATGAAGGCCAATGAATCCTCAATAAAAAGATCGGGCGCATACTCAGACCGCTTTACCGCAACCCCACGACCCGCCATGGGCTGTTTAGGATCCTGAAAGGCCTTCCACCTTTGTGCCACTTCATTCTGGAGCTTCACCACCCTGCCATTGCGAATGAGAAATTCCGGATAAAAATTATGGGCATGCCACATGTTGATGTAGCCGAAAAAATGATGAAACCCGACATCATTGGGATTAGTAAAATTATCAGGAGTACCCACTCCCCATTTCCCGATACACGCCGTCTGATAACCTGCACCCTTCAATACCGAAGCCAAGGTTGACTGATGAGGCTGAATAACAATAGGTGCAGTGGAGTTACCGCGCACCACCGTACGACCCATGTGCCGGCCGGTAAGCAGCACACTGCGTGAAGGGGCACAAACCGTGCAGCCAGCATAAAACTGGGTGAACTTCATACCCGCCTTGGCCATCGCGTCCAGTCGCGGTGTCTTGAGCTGCTTCTGCCCAAAACATCCTAGATCACCATAGCCGAGATCATCAGCAAGAATCAGGATGATATTGGGTTTCGCTGCAGACCATACTGACTGCATTAAAACCGTAAAACAAATGAGTGAGATCAAACAGCGCACAACCTGCCTTATTTACGAAGCAGACAAAGACACACTGCGGTAATCGCGGGGCCTAACCCACTTGGGATAAAAAAGTTTTTATATAAAAACTAGAACCAACCTTTTTTCTCCACTCCGTACTGCTGGTAAAAGTCATCATCACTTTTGGTCAACATAATGATCCCTTCGATGAACCCAATTAATCCACCAAACCCACATGTAAAAACAGTGATCACAATGCGAATAATTCCACCTTTTGAATCACCGAGAACAAATCGGTGCACCCCTAAGCTGCCAATTAATATACCGCATATACCGGCGGTTGTCTTTTTACTGATGAACTCTTCTTTGTTAGGTATTTCTCCGTCACTCATTTTGATTAATTATTTGATTATGGGTCTCTTCTCTTTCGAGCAGGGCTATTCTGCAGCCCACATTTCTCTTAATCAACGACATTACTCTTTAGTTATATACAGTCATTATTAGAAAGCCTCAGTATTCAACCACCGTAAATACTCGATTTTCAGCAAATCCACTCGTACTGTATTCCCCGTCCATGCGATTATTTTTAGTTCTACTATCATTTGTGCTGAGTATGAGCTCAGTAGATTTCCTGTCGGCAGCAGACGGAAAACCAACAGAAATCCGTGTCACACACGGACCAATGCTCGGCCGGCCGAAGACAGATTCGATGAGTCTTTGGGTGCGCACCGAACGCTCAGGTAAGGTAAACGTCTTTTATGGCACCTCCAAAGATCAACTAACCGAATCAGCCTCCATCGAAACCACGGATATTAACCGTGATTACACCGGTATTATTACTCTCAAAGGGTTAAAGGCTAATACCCGGTATTACTACCGCATTGAAGATCATCAGTTGGATGGCTCCTTCCGCACCATGCCGCGGGCTGCAGACTTCAAAAACCCAAAGGGCAATCCAAAAGGGCTTTTCAATTTCAAATTCGAGTTCGCCTGTGGAAACAATCAAGGCGGGGGCGGCGATAGCGCAGGACCCACAGTTCCTGTTTTCAAAACCCTCAATGCCAAGGTCCGTGACAATATCAATTTTGCCATCCTCAATGGGGATTGGCTCTATGAACAAAGACGTGACTATCCTCCCAATGACTGGCTGGGACAAGTAGGTCTGGCTTCACTCAACAACGCACCGCGTATCGTGCAAAAAGCACCCACCGTCGTAGGGGTTTGGGAGAACTACAAAACCTACCTTGCCCGGGGCCGTAACTTAAGCGAGTGGCACCGGCATGTTCCTTCCTTTTACACGGCCGATGATCATGAACTGATTAATGACATCTATGGTGCCGGTGAAACAGGTTATGTAAACCGGCGCGCGGTCTTTCGCGATATTGCAACCCAGGCCTGGTTTGATTATCTCGCTTGGGCTAACCCCGTGGAACACAATGCCAACGCATGGTTCGGCACCGGAAAGTTTAAACGGGGAAGCAATATTCTCGAAGATCCTGAAGCCAACTTCACCCAACTTAACTACAAAGACCTAGCCAATCTTCATGTGCATTGGGGAACCCCAACAGCCGGTGTCCCCGATGCAAAATTAGACGCACAAAAAGGGGATCCCAATGCCGCAGTTTATGAGATTGCTGAGGTGATCAGTCCCACCAAACTTCGCATTAAGCCCGCAGCCAAAGCCGACGGTTCTGCCAGCTATTCCATTGGTCGTCGTTGTTACGGAAAGTTCAGTGTCTCCAACTGCGATTTCTTTCTATTGGACACCCGCTCCCATCGCAACCTGCACAATGTTGATCACCCGGACAACCCAAAAGCCACCATGCTTGGCAAACAACAACTCGCGTGGCTTAAGAACGGCATCAAAAACAGCAAGGCCGACTTCATCTTTGTGGTTTCCTCGGTCAATTTCATGGTGCCGCATGTGGGCAGTGGCGGCGGAAATGACAAACAGGCCACCATTAAGAAGGATGACGCCTGGACCGTGTTCCTAAAGGAACGCGAAGAGCTGATTGAGTTTTGGGACGGCCTCGACAAGGGCGTGTTTGTGCTCACTGGCGATTTACACAACAGCTTCGCCATCAAGATTACCGACAACGTCTATGAATTTGCCAGTGGACCTCACAACTCCATAAACCACGCCCCCATGAAGGATGAAGGCGGTCGGCCATCCAATGGTCGTTTTAAATACGGCCCGCGCGACTGTGATATCCGCTGGAGCACTTACGCTATGGAGGATATTCCCCGGGCCAACCGAACTTTCCCTCATTATTGTGTTGTTCAAGTAAACAATGTTTTTAATAACCCGATAGAAAGAAATGGTGAACGCTGGTTCGCCTTTCCGCACCCGCAAGTGATCTTTCAGTTCCATGACGCCTACACCGGCGCTCTGCGTTACTCGGAAACATTTGTGCTGGGGTTGGATAAATGAGTAGCAGGCTGGAGCGCTTTGTCACTGCGCAAGAGAACACATATGAAAGTGCCTTGGCCGAACTACATGCCGGCCAAAAGCAAACTCACTGGATGTGGTTTATCTTCCCGCAAATCCAAGGCCTCGGCCACAGCGAGACGGCACGGTTTTACGCCATCGAGAACCTTGCCGTAGCCAAGATCTATCTATTCCACCCCACCCTCGGCCACCGCTTGCGAGAGTGTGCTCAAGCCCTGCTCCAAACCGAAGGTCTGAGGGCCTTAGACATTCTCGGCTCACCCGATGACTTGAAATTAAAGTCATCAATGACGTTGTTTGAGAAAGTGGCTGGCGAGGGCGATACAATCTTCACCGATATTCTAGACCGATTTTACGACGGCGAACGATGTTTGCTAACGCTTCAACAATTGGAAACAGAATAAGGCTCACACGAGGGAAGCAAACTTCCCACCAGCTCCTCAACGGAAAAGGCGCTACATCTCCACCAACGCGCCATCTCGCTTGGAGGATTCAATACAAGCCATCATGATCTGTTGGGTCTTAAGGGCTATATCGCCCCACTTCGGATCGGGTGCCCCACTTAAAACCAGTTCACCAAAATTACGAAACAAACCAGTTTCCTGTGCCGTAGGATGACTCCCTCCATACTCATTAATCGCCACAACACGGTCATGTTGTTCCATGTTGAAGTCGCACACGTGCTGGTTGCTTTCAGTATTACTAACAGTGTACTTCACTTCTGATCCATAAAAAGGCACCACGAAGTCATCGAGCCTTAAGTTCCCTTCAGTTCCACAAACATGCGCCCACTGCTGATTGCCGGTCATAAAGGAACAATAGTAACTGGCATTAACACCATTCTCATAAAACATTTCACCCGAAAACTCCATAGGCACTTGATCTGGGCTATCCGAACGTGACGCACCCTTCAGCATTCGTCCACTTACTGACTTGGGCATTGCATAATCCATAACCCAAAGGTTGAACCGGATATTGTACCAACCCAGATCTCCAAGGCATCCCAAGGGTTCCAGATCACTGTGCATCCGAATATTACCGGTTAGAAAATCATCGCCTGCATTAAAACTGAATTGCGAATTGATCCGGCGAATGTCCCCAATACTCCCATCAGTCAAGGTTTCACGCAGAGCTTCAAGACGTTTGCTATGCATAAACATGACTCCGTCCATGAACTGAACACCGGCCTCATTGCAGGCTGCAACAATCTCCTTCACTTCAGCCAGATCAACACCACAGGGTTTCTCAGCGAGCACATGCTTGCCGGCTTTGGCGGCCTTGATGACCCACTCCTTGCGCACTCCAGTAGGAAGAGGAATGTACACTGCATCAATATCATCGCGGGCGAGCAAGGCATCATAACCTTCCACCGCTTCAGGCTTATTAGAGAACGGTACGTGGCTTGAACATTCATCGATCCATGCCTGTGCCTTCACTTTATCCCGGCTGGCCACCGCAACAATCTCGCCATTGCCAGACAATGCAACCGACTGCCAATTCTTCATTCCAATCCAGGCAGCACTCAGGAACCCCCAACGACATTTCTTATCACTCATAAATTCCAATCTATTTATTTGGTAAAACGGAGGGCGACTCTTGCGGCGGCCCTTAAGTTTGGCAAGAAATTTGCCCACCTGTTACTTCCGCCCGAACCCACAGGTGTTCTTGCCAATTTCCTGCCGTTCGTCACAATCAGCCCCCGTTATCTCATAACATGAATAAACTCATTTCTTTCCTGATGACCGCACTGACTTTGCCGATGTTAAGCGCAAATTATACTGTGGTCCCCAACTGGGCCAAGATGCCCACAGGCGAAAAACAAATCGGCAATATGCACGGTGATGTTGCGGTGAGCTCCAAGGATGAAATCTATGTTAGCGTCCAAG
>CAJWKQ010000137.1 GCA_913041895.1 uncultured Verrucomicrobiales bacterium | reverse complement strand
CTTTCACATCGGCTTCTCCCTGCATCCATATAAAGGTGACACTCTTAATTTTAATGCCGGTTGTTTCCTCTTTTATATTTTCAATCAGAGAATCATAGAGCTGGCCGGTTTTCTCCGGCTTCTCACCACCATCAGAAGTCCAAGCCTTATACCACTTTGAGATGGGTTGGCCACCTTCAGCATTTTTGATGACGATCACGTTATCCGCTCCGTACGCAGCTTGCACTGCAGGTGTGAAGAATTGCTTATGCTGGAAACGCTTCATGTTTGACTGACCAGAAAGCAGAAAGAGATGTTTGCCTGCATCATCAGCAGTTGCATAAAGGCAACTTAAAGAAAGAAGAATGGTTAAAGCTAGGGATTTCATTACTGAGAAAATTTTACCCCACCATCTTGATTCAGAGAAGTTCAGAGAAATAGTTTTTGAGGCAAGCGGAAATCTAAGTTGGGACATTAGATTTCTTCTTAATGGAATCAAGGATTGAGAGACTGCAGACTGTACAAGTTTTAAAAGATGAGTACATTCTTGGCGGCCAAACATTTAATCGTATGCAACGTCGACAATTTTTAAAAACCGCCCTCATTTCTTCCCTTGCGTCATCCACCGCCTTCCAGGCATTAGCTCTTGGTAAGGACAACCGGTATCGCAAGGAGATCGGCATACAACTTTACACGCTGCGCAACCAACTCAAGGTAGACCTCAAAGGTACTCTAAAGATTGTAGCTCAATCGGGTTACAAGCAGGTCGAACCTTTTGGTTTTCCGAATGCGAAGGAGATGATCAAGATCTCGAAGGATCTTGGGCTTGCTGTTAATTCCTCACATTTCAATTGGGAGTCAGTGACAGAGCCTGAGAAAAAAGGCGTTGCTCCGTTTAGTGCCATTTCAGATCTAGCTAAGGATGCAGGGCTTAGCCATTTGGTTATTCCTTATGTTCATGGTCGCAACCGTAAAACACTTGATGATTACAAGCGCCTCTCGGAAAACTGCAATAAAGCCGCGGCTCAGGCTCAGAAACTTGATATCCAGTTGGCTTATCATAATCATGCGTTTGAATTTGAACCATTGGAGGGCGGCAAATCCGGCTATGACATCTTCGTCAAGGAGTTTGAGCCCAACATGAAGTTTGAGCTGGATGTATTCTGGGCGGTTGTAGGCGGGAAAAATCCGGTCAAATTGATCAAAACGCTTAAAGGGCGTGTATCACAGCTGCATTTAAAAGATCTTAAAAAGGGAATGAATCTCCCGAATTATGGCGGCATTCCCAATGATGCTTTCAAGGAACTAGGTAGCGGCATGATCGATATGGAGCCAATTATTGAAGCCGCGGAAAAAGCAGGTGTAGCTCATTGTCATGTTGAACAAGACCATTCACTTGATGCAATTAAGAGCATTCAGAAGAGCATTCAATATTTGAGAATGCTCTAGGGTTTATTAACAATAACTCAACGGGTGGGATGAGATTGCTTTACCCTCTCCGTTTCGTTTCGCCCGTCGGGTTACTGATTATGTTCCGCAAAATGTTTGGCAAACTTTTTCCTCTGGCTTGGGCGGGGATTGATAGGGCTTAAGGTCCGGACTATTTTCATAAGGTTCCCGCAGTGCGGCCAGAAGATCTTTCAAGGGCTGCAGATCGCTATTTGTGGCGGCCCCTAAAGCCTGTTCCACTTTATGATTTCGTGGGATTATAACGGGGTTATTAGCACGCATTAAAGCCCAAGAAGATTCCAATGGCTCCTTGTTTTTAGAACGTCGCACCTGCCAGCGCTTATGCCATTCTTTAAAGGTATCGCTGTTATAAGGTTCACCTTTCGGGGATTCTTCCTTCATTAAATCCAAAAACGTATTGGTGTAGTCTACACCTTTTTGCTGCATCCAGTTGAGTAGATCAGTAATTAGGCCTTCATCTTCTGGTTCCTCGCCAAACAGGCCAACTTTGGTCCGCAACATGGATAGAGATTTTTCTTTGTACACTACGCCAAAACCATTGATTGCATCCTCCGCTAACTCTTTTGCCTTGCCGATGTTCTCATCCATTAGAGGCAACAGGGTTTCAGCTAGGCGTGCTAGATTCCACTGTGCGATCGCCGGTTGGTTGGCGTAAGCGTAGCGCCCTCCATGATCGATAGAGCTAAATACCGTAGACGGATCGTAAGTGTCCATGAAGGCGCATGGGCCGTAATCAATCGTCTCGCCGGACAAGGCCATGTTGTCCGTATTCATGACACCATGAATAAAGCCCACACGCATCCAGTGAGTTATTAGCCCGGCTTGTTTTTCGCTAACAGCTTTAAGCAGCGAAAGGGCCTTATTTTGGTTCTCCTCAATTTCAAGGTGGTGGCGTTTGATTGTATAATCAAGAAGGGCTTGGATTGTTTCATTGTCTTGTTGCAATGCTGCGTATTGAAAAGTGCCAACACGAATGTGTGAGCTGGCAACTCTTGTAAGGATTGCCCCTGGAGAGGGAGTCTCACGATATACCTGCTCTCCGTTAGTCACCACCGCAAGACTACGAGTAGTGGGGATATTTAACGCGTGCATGGCTTCGCTGATAATATATTCACGTAGCATTGGCCCCAGCGCTGCGCGTCCATCTCCACCTCGTGAGTATGGCGTACGACCCGAACCTTTGAATTGAAGGTCGAAGCGCTGACCTGTCGGCGTTATATGCTCCCCCCAGACTATCGCTCGCCCATCACCCAGCATGGTTAAATGACCAAATTGATGGCCTGCATAAGCCTGAGCGAATGGATCTGCGGCCTTCGGCATTTGGTTGCCAGAAAAAAGCTCAGCCCGTTTTTTTGAAATTATTTCTGAAAAATCTAAGCCCAGATCGGTTGCAAGCGATGTATTTAAGATGACCATTTCTGGCTCAGGTACTGGTATCGGAACGAGTTTTGTATAAAAAATTTCCGGCAAGTGAAGATAGGTGTTTTCAAAATTGAACCCGGAGTTATTCATTTTTTGTAATCTTATTGATGGATAATCTTAGCCTGCATTTAGAGGATTAATACAGAGCGGCGGCGAGAAATATAAAAGAAGGTTTCCGCACGTTAAGTTATTCTAACAGGTGGTTACTTATCCTTAGATTTCTGGGGAGGATTAGATATAACGATTCCTGAAGGCTTGGAACCTGCTGGACCATTAGGCGTAGAGAATACAGCGTAGACACGGTATCGATAGGTTTCACCTGGAGTAATCTTCATGTCGATTGCATTGGTCTCTGAGTTACCTGGGCGTGGAATGAAGTTACGGAATTTTCCAGCACTTTCCTTATCTGCTCTTTGCACGATGTGCCCTGCTTCGTTTTTAGCATTGTCATTCCACTTTAGTTTGATGGAATTTTTCGTGCGAGAAACAATCACTAAACCAGTCGGCCCGTTTGGTAAAACTCCCGGTTTAGGATGTTGGTTTTGATTAGCAGGATGACGCTTATTTGGTCTTGGCCCGGGACTGTCTAATTGTTTGCGGGCTAGTTCATACCGTCTAGCCATGAATTTTTTCATAGACAGTATAATATCACTATACCCGTTATCTTTTGGATTGGTGACGCGTTTCGTAGGGTAAGGATCTTTTGCCAAGTCTTCCTTTATCAGGGCGTAAAGTTGGTCGATTTTCAAATGTAGACTCTTGGGCTCAAAATACTTTTCCAAAATCACGGATGCGTGTTCCCTGTATTTTTTTAGTAGCCCTGGGTTAGAAATAATATTTTCGAGAATAGGTTTAGGCGGGCCGCCCGGAATTGGCCATGCGGCGTTCCATCCATCGATTACAGGGATTCTCCCAAAAGCCCGATCAGCAAAACCGACGTCCAAGTCCCAGGGGATATAGCTCCATCGGCTTGTTTTGGGATTGCGATAGAGATAATAGTTGTGTGGATTCCAGCCTGTGAGCTGATCGAAGCAGCCGGCGAACAACATCACAGCTGTAGTTTTCAGAAAGTGATCTAGCATTATGTGCTCATTGAGCATTTTCCCGTAGTTAGATTTGTCACCTTTATCAATATTTCGGATGAGATTGATCAACTCATTGAATGATTTTTCAGCAGCTTTTGTCTTAGCTTCAAATCCTTTCATATACTGTTGAATATCATTACCAACAAAAGCGAAGTTGGCTCCAGGGCCTCCTATATGAACTTTAAATAAAGGGCCTTTGTGTGAGCCAAATTGATTCTCAAGAAATGATTCATCGATTCGCTCTACGTTTACGTAGACACCTTGATAATCACCATTGATGAACAATTTGGCATAGTTGCAACGAGAGGCCGGCACGGCTAGATCTCGCAGTATATCAGTCACGATTGGTTCTGAAAAAAGACTTCCAAACTGAATGCCATTATCAAGAGCAATGCGACGCAGACCAAGGAAACGATTGCCTTTTTTGTACTCGTTAACCTTGATCAAATAACTACGTTTATGGCGTTGATGCGGATTGGATGAGCTATTACCCTTATACCTTACAGCAACATTTTTCATCCGGATAGTACGCCACTGCAAACTAGCCGGGACGTATATCCGTTCAGGGAGTGCCCTTTTCATTTTAGCTACATTTGATTTGCTAATCGTTAGCCTGATCTCCTGAACTTGCTCACGCTTGTAAAAGTCATCTGATTTTAATTCGGCCGCACAAGTTTCAGACAAGCCGAAAAAAAGAAGTGAGATGCAAAGAAACAAGGGGGCAAAAATCATAGCCTGTGTTCTCATATCTGGGGATAGCCTACTCTACCATTCTAATTCGTTGAAGTTCAGAGAATTAGCCGTGGAGACAACTGTGTAATCTGTGTCGAGATATGTGAGCCCTCCTGGGAGACTTGGGTCTCATCGTGATTGATGATTTACCTGAGATGATTGGGTGGGTGTTTTTCAGCCGGCCACCAATCGGCCAATACAAGAGTCTATGAAATCCAATTCAGTTTGAATTCAGACCATATTTACGTGTTTGCAGAATCTGTTTCCAGTGGCTTTCCCTTTCGAGAACAGATTTTTCACCCGTTTGAAGGTCGCAAACTTCAAGGAGAGAAAATTGAAATTTTGTTGTGTGGGACACTCCCTCTATTTTGAGGAGTTCTTTTAGCTTCTTGTTGCCGCCATGGCCAGTTTGGACATACTCAATCCAACGCTCCCAAATGCCTCCATTGCCGTAAGCACTGCCAACATAAAGTTTACCGGTTGAAGTGTCTGTAATTAGGTAAATACCGGCCACGTTGGAAAGTGCAGTTTTCCAATATGGATTGTTTTCTCGGATAATAGTTTTTAGTTTATGGTGGCTTAAGGTAACAACATTGTATCCGGGAAATTCACCGATGGTCATTTTTTTGTCGCGAATCTCCGACACATGAAGCTTATCAATATGAGACTTTCCTGTCAGGTGGACGGCCCTGAATTTTTTACTGAAGCGAACTATAACCCTTCCGGTGAGATGATCTAATCCATCGACCTCTTCCGTATCGTATTTGAATATAGTTCCGGTACGTGCTTCGGAGTATTCGGAGTCAGTTGTAAGTTTAATTTCTTCAACTCCATTAACTTTATATAGACCTGCGAATAGCCACCGTTCTCGTTCAATGCGAATAAGGGATAAGATTTTACTGCATTTGAAATGCTCTTGGTACTGTTCCTCCTGCCACTCTCTGAATTTGCCCGCAAAAAATGCCTCAAGGGGCGGTACTAGTGTATATCCAGAGGCGCAGTGAATCTTGAAGTCATCATCTAGCGTAACCCCTGCCATACTTATTAGTTCAGCTAGCCTAATCATTGGATGGACAGTTCTCGCCTTCACCCCACATGACCATAACATTTGAAATCAGTACTTTCACGGCTTAGAGAATCCTACCCCACCATCCTGATTCAGAAAAGTTCAGAGAATTAATCTTCGAAACAACCGTGTAAATCTGGATTTAGATTAGTTCCTGATAAAATCCACTTTATCTAAATATAGGATTTGTTGCTTGGAACCGACATCGAACTCAAGGCGAACATCCATTATGGTTTCAACGTTGTGAGTGTAGAGCATTGTGTAGGCACGAGGTTCTTTCCCAATCGTCATCCACCGGCCTTCGGCCTTAACGCTGTCATATATGGGGCGCATATTTTTGACATCCTTCAACATGATCTTCATGCGACCTTTTCCATCTTCACTCGCAGCAATAAAACTAATTTTGTATGTTCTGCCTTTGATTAGGTGTAACAATGTTCTGCCGGGAGTTCCCTTGTATCCATCCTCATTTTTATACGTTTGTAAATATAATTGCCCCTTCGCATTCGTAGGCACATTTAGCTTAAGCATACTAATCCCACTAAAAGCCTTCTTCCCATAGATATATTCTCGTGAGATCTTTGTTGAGGTCAGACGCCATGCGTGATCCGGCTTGAAGAATTCACCATTAATTACCTGTGATATTTTCGGAGGCATGACTGGTTTTACTCCAGTTAGTTTGTCCAGCACGGTTTGGTTCCAGCCTGTTTCAGAATTAAAAATACCGAACGCTCTCTGATTGTTTTGTATCCCCGTGTACCACATGCTGCCAATGTTGTGGTATTCAAATAGATCAACATGCTGATCCAGCCATCTGCTCAAATCTTGATTACTACGTTTAGGAAATAACCAACAGCCCCACTCTGTAGTAATGATTGGAATGTCTACACCAATTTTGGTTTTCCAATTCACAGCATTCATTACCTCCTTTGTGATCGGACCTTTCCATTTCAATTCCTCGTTTCCAAGCCCCACGGTCCACATCGAAAAATTAAGGCCATCCTTGTGTCCGGGACTATAAAAATGGATCGCTACACCGGCGTTTACATCATCATAAAACCCTTTACCATTTTCAAATTCATACGTCAGGTATTGATCAGTTACATAAGGGTCCAAAAATTTAGAATCATTGTAGCCGGGTGCTCCAATTAGAATTGGACGGTCAGGGTCGACATCCCGAATGGCTTGCGCGGCAGCATTGTAGAGCGACATTACTTTCAACGCCCCTTTAGCTTTTTCAAAACCAATCCCCCTAGGTTCGTTAAGTATTTCGAATACAAGATCGTTTGGATACTTTTTCCAAACTTCGGCCAGCTTCCTCCACTTATCTGCTATCTGCTGTTCTCCCAATTGTGGGTTTTTAGCCCATGCCGAAGAACCCCACATGCAAACCACGATGGCTAGTTTATTTGAGAGAGCATCTTTAATCTGTTGTTCGGTAGATTCGTAATTGGCGTGAACTGGCAAAAACACCCGAACCGAATCAAAACCGGCATCAACCGCCGCTTTAAAATGGGCAACATCGTGTTGGATTTTCGGCCACACACCACTGTCGCTAAGTGCCGTATCAATATTAATGCCTTTATGGAGCTTTTTGAAAACCGGTGCATTTTTGCGCACTTTTGCAGTTGGTTTCTCCTTTGAGGTTCCATCCAATGGCATACATATTGAAACAATCAACAAACCCATAAAATTTGGAACGGGCAATTTCATTGCTGAGAAAATCCTACCCCACCATCCTGATTCAGAGAAGTTCAGAGGGTCTACATCTCAATCCCACTGTTCTCTCCATTTCCTCAGAGAAACACTGAGATTCATCAAAACGAAGAATCCCACACCGCAACATCACTCTAGACATAGGGAGAACATTGGGAGAATTAGGTCTCTCAGGGTTTTCTGAGTGTTCAGTGTGATAGCTCTATTTCCCCTGAAAACGGGGGACTTGATGTTCGTTGGGTTCGATTCCCAAAACACATCCCACTATCCTAATTGGAATTAGAGATTTTTTGGTGATTCTTCTGATTGGCTTCAGAGGTAAGCTAGGGAAAAGAGAGGGTTATTTGATTTTCTTGAAAGTGATATCTGCAAATTTTATCGAGTCATCTCGTTTTCCATCTCTAATTATTCCAATATAAGTGATGCTTAAATCGTCATTGATTCTGTAGATGTATATATCGTCATCTTCAGCATGTATTTCCCCGTTTATTATTTTCCACTTAAATTCTTGTTCTTTTTTGCCATCTAGAAACCACTCTCCACGGCCATTTTCCTTAAAGATATATTTGAGAGTGTTCCCGTTATATTTGGATTGATATCCTCCAACTACTTCCTTCTCTTCCGCTGTTAGTTCTTTAACAGGAATTGTTGTGCATCCCGCAACCAACAAACCTATAAGCAATGTAATGTATTTCATGTCGCTGTAAGATTACCGCGATGAGAGACAACGCTGTTAATTGATAAAAAATAAATGACATCGATTAAATCAATGATTCTGAATAAACGAAATGTTCCCACACCCCCACCGGACAACAGGCCCGAAGGCCTGCCGCCGGCTTTGGGATTGGGCTGCGCATCATTCCTCCGATTCAGCCGACTCGTTCTGATCC
>CAJWKQ010000136.1 GCA_913041895.1 uncultured Verrucomicrobiales bacterium | reverse complement strand
AGGCATCAATATTCGGAGTCTTGGCATTCTGACCACCATATAAGGGAAGATCATTATAGGTGCAATCATCAGCCATAATGATGAGGAAATTCGGCTGACTGGCTCCTTGCGTGGTAAACCCGGCCAATATCAGGGATAAACAAATATAAGTAAGAATCCGTGTGCACATAAAATTAAATATTACTGAGCAGAAGCAACGGGCTCAACCTTTATACGAAAATGTCCCGTTATAGGATAATCAAACAACGCATTTTCCTCCTTAGCTCCAGAACCAATATTGTGAATCACAAGAGGAGTTCCATCTCTAGCCTTTTTATCACTCACAATCATGATATGCGGTCTTTTACCAACCGAACAGGAAACCAAATCGCCGTAAAGATAGTTCCCCTTTTTGTTGCTCAACCTAAGAGACCACCCCTTCCTCTCAAAAAATCGGCGAAGGTTGGGAACGCGGCGATGGTCAATGTTGCGATCGGTTTTACTTAAACCCCAAATCTTAGGATATTTGTTGAAGTCCTGCTTCATATCCTCATGCACAAACTTCTGCAAATCGAACCCAAGTCCCTCGCGTAAAGCCCGAATGACGACATCGGTGCAAACCCCGCGCTCAATAGGCACATCCCCCCCCGGATATTTAAGCCCAACGTAAGCTGGATCATAAATCGTAGTCTTACCAATTTGGGACCGGGCCGCCATAACAATGGAAGCACCGTAGTCAAAGTCATCTTCGGGAATTGGGTTAATGAACCCCTCAGAAGCTGATCGCGGCCGCTCGCAACCTCCACCAAGGCTAGAAATCCAAACCGCCAAGACCCATTGACACAACTTTAATACCTTGCCTTTTTCAAAATATCCCGACCGGATCATTTTTTCTTGTCTTTATTTTTCCCCGAACTCCCCTTGCCGGAGGCCGCGCTTCCACCACTGGTATCCCTGCGAAAATTGAGCTTGGCTAATGACTCTTTGACTGGTGAAACATTGCGTCCTTTCAAGCGTTCTGCATCTCTGGCTATCTCAAACCATTTTTTTTCCATTTCCTTTACTCGTTCCGGATATTTGGCTGCTAAATCATTTGTTTCAGTCCTATCTGCATCCATATTAAACAATTCCCAGCGCCCCAGCTTGGCGGACACAAGCTTCCACGGCCCCTGACGCAGTGCCCGGTCTGTCCCAAAGCGGAAATACAAGGTCTCATGACCTTCCCGTTTCTTTCCCTGCAGAATCGGCAACAGTGATTTACCTACAAGCGGATCAATTTTCCGCTCCTCAACTTGTTTCGGATAGGTGCCTCTGGCCACATCTATAAAGGTCGCCATAAAGTCAATTAAATGGCCTGGTTGGCGCGTAATACTACCTGGCCTTGCCTTAAGCCCTTTTGGCCAATGTGCAATTAAGGGTGAGGAGATACCTCCTTCATGCTGGTTTTGTTTATATAGCCTGAAAGGTGTATTGCCTGCGTACGCCCAGCTTGCGTCATAAGTCCAATAGGATTTTGGATCCCAAGGCTTTAAATAACGACCTCTTGTTCGCTCAAAGGGACAGGCTCCATTATCCGCACAAAAGAGAAAGAGTGTATTTTCCCATACACCTCTGGCCTTTAGTTTTTCAACCATGCGCCCAATATTTTGATCCATCACTTCAACCATCGCGGCAAAAACCTCCATACGATCGGCTTCCCACTGTTTTTCCTTGGCACTCAAGCTGTCCCAAGCCGGAATATGTTCGGGCCTTTTACCCAACTTAAATTTATCAGGGATCAAACCAATCTTAAGTTGCTTGGCATAACGCGCGAGACGCAACTCATCCCAACCTTGATCATATCTTCCATCACACTTTTTAACGTCCACTTCAGGAGCATGTAATGGATAGTGCGGTGCATTGAAAGCAACATAAAGAAGAAAGGGGTTCTCTTTTGCGGTCACTTGATCAATGAACTCCAAAGCAAAATCACCCATCGCGTGTGTGGTATAAAAAGGTCTTCCATTGAGCATTTTTGGCACTTTATAGTTTTCACCATTGTATCTGAAGGAGTTGTCACCGGTAAAAAAATTGCATGCACCCGAAAGGTGCCCCCAGTAACGTTGAAAACCAAAATCAGTGGGCTGTTTACTTAGATGCCACTTGCCTACCATGGAAGTTGAATAACCCGCTTCACCCAACACCTCGGCAATGGTTGCGCCACGACTTAAACTGGCACTACCAGCTTGATCACAATAAAGGCCTGTCAACAAACTCACACGCGAAGAGTGACATTTGGCTGTGTTGTAGAACTGTGAAAACCGCAACCCCTTTGCAGCGAGCGCGTCGAGATTCGGTGTACGAATTTCCGACCCGTAACACCCCAGATCGGCAAACCCGAGATCATCTGCCATAATCAGTACAATATTAGGCCTTTGATCAGCGTTAAGGAGTAGTGTGCAAAAAAAAGTCAGACTGAGGAAAAGATTTTTCACGGGCACAAGTCTCTGCCAAAGCAGCTATCAAGGTCAATACCCCTCAGCAAGAGTTTACAGAGGCTATAGAAACTGTTAGACATCCCCACTTTCCCGAAATATACCGCATGCCTACTTCCAAGATTGTATACACGAAAACCGATGAAGCCCCGGCGTTGGCAACCCGCTCACTGTTGCCGATTCTGCGTGCCTTTACCCAAAGTTCCGACATTGAGTTTGAATTGAAGGATATTTCCCTTGCCGGGCGTATCCTTGCCAACTTCCCGGAAAACCTCACTGAAGAGCAGCGTATCCCAGACGCACTGAGCGAACTGGGGGAACTGGCCACTACACCCGAAGCCAACATCATCAAACTGCCCAATATCAGTGCTTCCATCCCGCAACTGGTGAGTGCCATTGAAGAATTACAGTCCCACGGCTTTGAAATCCCGAATTTTCCGGAGGAACCGGAAACCGATGAAGAAAAAATGATCCGGTCACGCTATGCGAAAGTGCTCGGTTCAGCCGTCAACCCGGTCCTGCGTGAGGGCAACTCCGATCGCCGGGTTGCTGCACCTGTTAAAGCCTACGCACAAAAGAATCCCCACTCGATGGGCGAATGGACTCCTGATTCCAAATCACACGTGACGCACATGGATGAAGGTGATTTTTACGGAAGCGAACAGTCGCACGTTTTAACCAAGGATGATGAAGTGCGCATCGAACTGGAAAATAATGGTGAAACCACCACCCTAAAGGATAATCTAAAGCTGCTGGAGGGTGAGGTGATTGACGCAGGCGTGATGAGCGCCAAGGCTCTGCGTGAATTCATGCAGCGAGAAATCGATGACGCCAAGGATCAAGGCGTTCTCTTTTCACTACATATGAAGGCCACCATGATGAAGGTAAGTGACCCCATTATATTCGGTCACTGCGTAAGTGTATTTTACGCACACATCCTGGAGAAACATGCCGAGTCACTGGAATCCATCGGGTTTGATCCCAACAACGGCATTGGCGATCTTTATGCCAAACTCGAGGAATTACCCGCAGATATACAGGCCACCATCAAGACAGATATACAAATGCTTTACTCGGAGCAGCCCGCGTTGGCGATGGTGAACTCAGATCACGGCATCACCAACCTCCATGTACCAAGTGACGTCATTATTGATGCGTCCATGCCTGCGATGATCCGCACCTCCGGCCGCATGTGGGGCCCGGACGGAGAACCATGTGACACCAAGGCAGTGATTCCCGATCGCAGTTACGCCGGTGTGTATCGTGAAACAATTAATTTCTGTAAAACCCACGGAGCCTTTGATGTCTCCACCATGGGCAATGTCTCCAATGTCGGCCTCATGGCCAAGAAGGCACAGGAGTATGGATCGCATGACAAGACCTTTGAGATTCCCCATGCAGGAACGGTTCGGGTCAAGGACGGTGAAGGCAATATACTACTCAGCCATGAAGTGGAAGCCGGTGACATCTGGCGCATGTGTCAAACCAAGGATGTCGCCATTCGTGATTGGGTAAAGCTGGCTGTTACTCGAGCCCGCGCCACCGGTGCCAAGACGATTTTCTGGCTGGACGAAAACCGTGCTCACGACCGCAACCTCATTGCGAAGGTTAATCAATACCTGCCTAACCATGATACTGATGGTCTTGATATTGAGGTTCTCTCACCTGTTGAGGCCACTCGCGTTACCTGCCAACGTTGTAAAGATGGGCTGGACTCGGTGTCGGTTACGGGGAATGTCCTGCGCGATTACCTCACCGATCTCTTTCCCATCCTTGAACTGGGTACCAGCGCCAAGATGCTCTCCATTGTTCCCCTGCTCGCCGGCGGCGGTCTCTTTGAAACCGGAGCAGGCGGCTCGGCCCCCAAACACGTGCAGCAGTTTAACGCCGAAAACCACTTGCGCTGGGACTCGTTGGGAGAATTCCTCGCAATCGGTGTTTCACTCGAAGATCTTGGCACCAAGACCGGCAACACAAAGGCACTCATCCTGTCAAAAACGCTCAACGACGCCATTGGCAAGTTCCTCGACGAAAACAAATCCCCCTCTCGTAAAGTAAACGAACTGGACAACCGTGGCAGCCATTTCTACCTGACTCTTTACTGGGCCCAAGCACTGGCTACGCAAACCGAGGATCCCGATTTAGCCGCGCAATTCACCTCCTGCGCCACAACTTTGGCCGAGAACAAATCGGCAATTATCGAGGAACTTAATGAGGTTCAGGATCAACAGATGGATATTGGCGGGTACTATCAACCTGATGAGGAAAAAGCAGATGCAGCCATGAGACCGTGCGCACTGTTCAATGATGCCTTAAACGCCCTGAACTAATCACTCCCAAGTCTTATCCGGATCAAAAGGTTTATAACCCGAATCCGCGTCCGGATTGGGCTTGGGCAGACAGGCTTTGATCGCCAGGTGGTACCGATCCATTTCCTTGCTCAAACGGGCTACCGCGGCCTTGTTTTGCGCTGCAATATTTTCAGTTTCTCCAATGGCGTACTTGAGGTTGTAGAGATAATGCGAACCGGGTTGCTCGTAGAAGCGGAAGTATTTCAAATCACCCTGAAGCACCACTGAATGAGGTGCGGTATTGCGATGATGCGGGTAATGAAAATATATAAATCGATCACTCAGCTTCCTATCCTCTTGCCCTTTTAACAACGATGTGATGCTGGCTCCATCAATGTCGCGCAGTTTATCCAGTGAGCCACCCGCCAAATCCACAAAGGTCGGCAGAAAATCATAACCCACCACATTCACTTCACAACGCGAATCACCCTTGATGCCCGGACCCCTGACGATCATGGGCACTCGAATACCGCCTTCCCAAAGCCACCATTTGTTGCCGCGCAGGAATTTCTTGGAACCCGTATCGCGGTGATGACCGTTGTCGGACATAAACACCACGTAGGTGTTATCACTCAAACCAAGCTGATCAAGTCGCTCAAGAAGCATGCCGATACTTCTATCCATATCCAGCACCATGGCCGTGCGCTGGGCCACGCGTTTACGCAGGGCATTGGACGTAATATCCCGGATACCTTTTAGTTTCAGGCATTGAGCAGCCGTCTCAGGCAAACATTGCACGGCGTTGTGCTCGGCGTAATGCGACACCTGCAGATAAAACGGCTTGTCTGCCTTTGCCTGCACTTCCATGAACCTAATCGCCTTGCGCGTTATACTAAAAATCAGCTTGGGATCCTTGGGATCTTTTGAATTCCCCTCATTATTGGTAGTTGGTCCATCGTGCACATCATATCCATGCTTTCCAGGCCCACCTCCATAGATATGCCATTTGCCAATATGAGCCGAGGCATAGCCCAGGGGCTTCAAGTACTCGGCAATCGTATCCTGTTTGGGATCCAGGGATCCAATGGGTTGGGGTTCAAGAACAAGCTTACCCTTGCTACGACGCCCTCCGTAAATCACCTCACGTGTCTTTGTGTCGAAATTACCGTTGCCACTAAAGCGCGTGCGTGCGGCACTCATGCCTGTCTGGATACTACAACGCGACGGGGCACACATAGCAGCTGGAGCAAAGGCTCGACTAAAGGTCATACCATCTCTGGCCAATTGATCAATAACCGGCGTTCTCCGAGTCTGCCCCGCCGAAGCCTTAAACCCCTCTTCCATCTGGACCGCTGTGCCGTACCACGGCATGTCATCGGCCAGAATAAAAATAAAATTGGGCTGCTTGGGCGCGGCATGGAGTTGCCCTCCAGAAACACCCATTAAGAAAGCGAACAACCATCCAAAACGGGCAACACAAAGGCCACGAACTTTATGATAATCTAACTCAGACAAGTGGGTTAATTGAAGGTGTTTCACCATTTATTCCAAACTCCTGTATATAACGCTCTAAATCTCTAACGACTTCGCTCTCCACAACCAGATAACGATAAGAGAAATTTGAGCGTATGTATTCTTTATTAATTCCATCAAGAGAAATCCGTTTATCCGCAATGTCATTTATTTGACTCCTTGACAGACCCTTTAAGACAAATAGATCGCAGATATATATATTAAACCTATCACCACTCCGATATCCAGTTGCATGTGACCCTAGCCTATCAAAGAGCCCCGACTTTCTACCTTTAATTTCCTTTAATTGTTTTACCTTATTCTTGCTCAAACCTGCTCCTGCCATACCTACATAAAGGAATCTTCCACGGCGGTCGTAAATTGCATAAACACCTGCTGCAATTCGAGGAACAAATTTATTAGGCCAATCGCAAAAATAACATAAATCGGATTGGGATAATCTGGAAACAAGCTGTTCCATTTTATTTGAAGAACTATTCACGTCGACAACTATCCCTAATTGTTCTTTGCGTCTTCTTTCTTTTTATCTCTCTTTTTCTGTTTGTTCGGTTTTGTGTACTCTTTGGGCAAAGTAGCAATCCAATCTTTGATCTGATTGCTCAATCTACGAGCAACCTGGGGCTTTTCCTTTACCAAATTCCGTTTCTCACCCGGATCCTTTGCTAAATCATAAAGCATCGGACCGGTTTTTTTGTCATTATAATGATAATACTTCCAATCACCCACCCGCACGGCCGGTCGGGCATTCGCATTTCCTACCCTCCAAAAAAGCGGCTTGGTGCGAGTACGTTTGGCTCCCAGCCAAATATCTGAAATATCCTCTCCATCCAGATTAGGTTCTGAATTTTTCGCTCCTGTAATTTGGCAAACAGTGGGGAGCCAATCTATAAATGAAATAACTGAGGTTTCATTCACCCGTCCTGCAGGCACATGGCCGGGCCAGCGGATAATAAATGGAACCCGCACACCGCCCTCAAATTGAGTGTGCTTACCCCCTCGATAAATCCCCGGTGAACCCAGCATATTACGTGCAGCATCAATGCGTGAAGGCGATTCATTGCGCCCGCCCCCCAGCTTAACCGGAGCAGGACCATGGTCGCTTGAGAAAACCACAATGGTGTTTTTGCGCAGGCCCAGTTCGTCCACCTTCTTGAGCAAGCGCCCGATGCCTGCATCCATACTCCACACATCCCCCAGATAATTGCGCATCCCTTCATCAATATCCCCCTCAAATTCGCGGCAATGCTGAAATTTTTCCCGCATCGTTTCGTTAAACTTGGATTCATCCACCACCACATCCTTAAACTTGTCACTGAACTTCTTGGAGGGCTGTACCGGGAAATGAGTAATATGACCCCACACATTCATGTAAAGGGGTTTATCTTTTTTTGCATTCGCTTCGAGAAATTCTATTGCTGCGTCTATGATATAAGCATCACGACCATTCTCAGCGCGACCTCTGGCATCACGATCTTTACCATTAATTACATCAATACCATAGGTGCCATTTTTCGTCTCCGGACCAATATGCCATTTGCCAAAATGCCCTGTACGGTACCCGTTTCTTTTCAACAACTCAGTGATAGTTACGCGATCTCCAAAACCATGGTCAGACATGTACTTGGCAAAGGTGCCGGGAAACTTGCCGGTCATCATGCCCGTTCGGCTTGGACAACAGGTTACCCCGGTCACATATGCCTGGGTAAAACGGGTGCCTTCTTTGGCCAATTGATCCAGGGCAGGTGTCTTAGCGTAAGGGTGACCGTAGCAGGCCAGGTCACCATAACCCAAGTCATCGGCAAAAATGAAGATGATGTTCGGTTTTTCGCCCGCTTGGAGCGTTGCTCCACACCAACAGGCCAGTATTAAGATAATGTTTCGAACCATGGAGCCCTTCTTTTAGCAGGAGCCGACCTCAAGAGCGAAGCTTTGTTTTTTTACCGGCATCTACCCAAAAAAACTATTTCCTTCGGGGTTTCCACCCTGAATTAACCTCAGGCAATTGTGCCTCAACTTTTTTACGCCAAGCATCCAAATCTGCCCTTAATTCTTGAGCCAGTGCTGGCCTAATCGTGGAGAGATTCCTGGTCTCACTAGGATCCTGTTTGAGATTAAACAACTCCATTCGGCCGTCTTCAAAATATTCCAGCAACTTCCAATTACCCTTACGAATGGCACTAACCGGGGTTGTGGTCTGATAGTAATGAGGATAATGAAAATAAAGTGCTTCCCGCGGCAGACTATAATCTGGGTTTCCAAGAAGCGGGGTGAAATCCGTTCCATCTATTCCAGCTTGTGCCTGACCAGAAAGTCCGGCGACCCGCAGCAGGGTCGGGTACAGATCAGGTGCATACACCGGTTCAGATGAAATCCTGCCCTGATCCACCTTGGGCCCCCGAACAATGAGCGGCACTCGCAGCCCTCCCTCATAACAGGAACCCTTACCACTGCGTAAAGGAGCGTTATTCGCCACGGCCAATTCCCTGTTCAGCTTACATTTGTTGATGAAGCCGCCATTATCAGAGGTAAAGATAACAAAGGTGTTA
>CAJWKQ010000135.1 GCA_913041895.1 uncultured Verrucomicrobiales bacterium | reverse complement strand
TTTTTCACCAATAACCCGATTAATAAAAAGCACACTAAATCTGCCGGCAGGTAATGCCTTTACCTGATAGGTTTTCACATTTTCAGGAAGTTTAAATTTCCATTCTGCCTGAATAACCACCGGTGTCTGATCCTTCTTATCAAGAGGCTTGTTCTCCAAGGTGGTGTAGTAATAGGTAAATTTTGGCTCCAGCGAGATCGCAGGATCAAAATGAAAGCCGATTGATTTGGCGATCAACTCGCCCGTCTTCTTTTCCAACTCGGCAAGATCCTTTTTGCTTAATACCTGATAAACCCCATTAACTAGATAAGGTTCATTTTCTGCATCTTCCACAAAACAACGGGGATCCACTTCCACACGAATCACAACCTCTCCCTTGAAATTGAATTGGGCCCGAACCGGCAAATCGGGCACCGGATGTGCTACAGCTAAAAAGCTGGAAAACAAAAGGAAAAATACAAAAAGCCCCCTATTCATCTCGGTCAAATGCTGTTGTGACAAACCCGTTAAGTCCAGATTTTTCTCGTGAAAAAACTTGCTCAGACCGACTATTTTACCAATATTTACCTATCCGGGTTAGTTGTTAGCTCGGACACAATATATATATATAATGAAAAAAATCCTAGCTATTATAGCCGTTGCTGCAGTTGCTGCACCAGCCTATGCAGGTTGTGGTAAGAAAGTTGCCAGTGTTGGCACCTTGTCTTCCTATGATGCTGCAACCAAGACGCTAACCATAAAGGTAATGCGCACCAACGACCCCAAGGCCAACAAGAAGGCCACCAAGATCACTTTGACACCTGCTAGTAAAGTGATGGGCGATGCAACTGTGGACAAACTCGTTGGCCAACAGCTATCTGTTATCAGCGAACACGGCAAGGCTGACTACGTTGTGCCTTTGATTGCAGCTGCTAAAAAGAAGAAATAATCTTCTAATTTATTTTAATCAACCCGCAGGGTGCGCACCTGCGGGTTTTTTCGTGCCCTTACGCCCAACGTGCCTTAGTCTCCCACGCCCATGGCCAAAGCCTCCCGCGAATATATTTACGGCACCAACCCTGCCTTTGAAGTCCTTCGTTCAAAAAAGCGCAAGGTTTACGGAGCTTGGCTCAATCAATCTTCACGCCAAAAGCCCCGCATGCAAAAGCTGGTCAAACTTCTGGAACAACACGAGGTGCCTATTGAGTGGGTGGAGAAAGGAAGACTCATTCAGCTTTCAAAGTCCACTGAGCATCAGGGTGTGGTCCTGAAAAGCTCGCTTTACCCCTACACACCCAAGGACAAACTTTTTAGTCATCGACGCCTACTGCTTCTGGATAATATTGAAGACCCCCACAACGTAGGAGCCGTGTTGCGTAGCGCAGAAGTCTTTGGCTTCCACGGAGTGTGCCTACCTTCCAAGGGAGTACCTGAAGTATATCCTTCAGTAGTAAAGGTATCTTCGGGAGCTACCGAGTTCATGCAGATTGCTCGCGATGCTTCTGCTAATCAATATGCACGGAAAGCCCAAGAAGCTGGTTACCAAATTGCTGCACTGGATATGAATGGCCAAACAACTCTGGATTCAATCAAGGAAGCTAACCCGGAGAAACTGATGCTGGTAATTGGAGGTGAGGATAAATCAGTCGGCCAATTTATTTTGAATATGGCTGATCACGTGATTGGAATACAACAATTTGGACGGGTTAATTCTCTTAATGCATCGGTTGCTGCAGGCATCGCCATGCATGCACTAGGCGGGAATGTTGGAGCTCAAGAGTAAACGACTGTCTTATGTGCGGAACCTTCACTCGAGTTGAGCATATCGACAATTGCCCGCGCGATTTTTTTACCGCCTTTGGCTGATGGTTCAATCGGATTAGCAAAATCCTCATCCTCATCACAGAGAACCCTCAAATCAATTAATGGCACCTTCAGCTGAAATGCGTTCCGAAAGATCACATCATTATACGAAGCTAATGCTGCCATGGCCATCTGTTGAAATATCTCTCCATTTACATTGCCCCCCAATGGAAACACTCGCTCAAGATTTTGCGAATGGAATCGCGGGTAGTAGATCGTGCAAACAGTTAGAGACAACTTTTTTGATAAGACATGTTGGAGCATATCTCTATATTGAACCTCAAACTGATTACGCAGATTGCTTACCTGAATGAGAGCCTCTCCAACATTAGAGACTGGCTCTGTAAAAACGTTGATTCCCCCGAGAGCGTCATTCCCGCCCACGCTGATAAATAAATGTGTCGCATCTATTGGCAAAGACTGCATTTGCCGGACCACTCCTTGAGTAACATCACCGTCAGTGGCCAGTCTTGTTGCCTTCGCACCTTCTGGAAGAAGATCGTTAACCTGCTCGGTAACATCGGGTTCATCAGGTTCAACATAAGGCCTATTGTCAAAAATAGAGTCTCCACAAAGAACAACGTGCGTCATGATAATATTGGCTTAATCAGCTTTCCGTGCACATCGGTCAAGCGAAAGTCCCTGCCTTGAAAACGGTAGGTGAGCTTTTCATGATCAATCCCTAAAAGATGTAAAAGTGTAGCGTGCAGATCATTCACATGGGTTCGGTTCTCCTCAGCATTATATCCCAAGGGGTCGGTCGTTCCATGAGTCACCCCACCCTTAATTCCTCCACCTGCTAGCCAGATGTTAAATCCTTTCATGTGATGATCACGCCCCACCGCACCTTTATTTCGTTGAGCCATGGGAGTCCGGCCAAATTCACCTCCCCATACAATAAGTGTATCCTTAAATAAACCATGCCGTTTAAGGTCTGTGAGTAAGCCCGCAATTGCGCGATCCACAGAAGGGCAGCAATGGTCCTTCATAAAATTCACCAGACCATTGTGATGATCCCATCCTCGGTGATAAAGCTGAATGAACCGCACCCCTCGTTCGGCAAGACGTCGCGCGAGCAGACAGTTGCTGGCAAAGGACCCATCACCCGGTTTGCATCCATAAAGATTCAATACTTCGGCAGGTTCCTTTGAAATATCCATAAGATTGGGCACGCTTGCCTGCATACGAAAGGCCATTTCATATTGTGCTATTCGAGTATCAATCTCAGGATCCCTTAAAGCGGGTATTTGCAACCCATTCAATGCCTTCACAGCATCCACTACGTCGCGTTGCCGTGACATATCCACCCCGCCCGGACGACGCACATACATCACTGGATCACCGGTAGATCGCAACTGAATTCCCTGAAATTGACTGGGCAAAAAGCCTGCATGCCACATGCGCACAGAGATCGGCTGTGGACTGCGACCGGCATGCGAACTCAAAACAACGAATCCGGGTAAATCTTTCGCCTCACTCCCCAAACCATACTGTATCCAGGAACCCATACTGGGCCGGCCACTGATGGTCGTTCCTGTATTCATCAGAGTATTGGCCGGATCATGGTTAATAGCATCAGTGTACATAGAACGGATCACCGCCAAATCATCGATGTGTTTTGCTAGGTGTGGGAAAAGCGTGGTCATCTCTGTACCACTTTGCCCCCATTTACGAAAAGGAAACTGGGGACGCAAACAGGCAAGCTTTTGGTTCTGCAATTGGGCAATCGACTGCCCCTTCGTAAAAGAGTCAGGCATTGGCTGGCCGTCCATTTTTATCAGCTCAGGCTTGTTTGCATCAAAGGTTTCGAAATGCGAAGGACCGCCAGCCATGTAGAGGTAGATAACCCGCCTGACCTTTGGAATATGATGCAGGGGATTGACTATGCCTTGCCACTTCTCCGAACCCTTAGATGACAAAGCCGATAGGGCTACTGCACCCAAACCCAGTCCGGTTTGGGAAAAGAAAGTGCGACGGTTGATGTCAGTGATGTCAGTAATGGCGTCTATACGACTGTAGTTACGTTAGAATAGGTTTAATCACCTTACCATGTACATCGGTTAAACGAAAATCCCGACCCTGAAAGCGGTAGGTCAACTTCTCATGGTCTATACCCATCAGGTGCAGGATGGTGGCATGCAGATCATTCACATGGACCACATTCTCAACCGCATTGTAGCCTAACTCATCAGTGTTCCCGTAACTAGTACCTCCTTTAATTCCTCCACCAGCAAACCACACACTGAAACCTTTGATATGATGGTCCCGACCGCTTCCTTGCGCCATAGGTGTACGCCCAAATTCGGCCCCCCAAAGAATGAGTGTATCCTCCCAAAGACCAGAACGCTTGAGGTCCTTAATGAGCGCTCCACAACCTTGATCCACTAATTTAGAAGTGGTTTGCATGGCGCCTTTCACATTGCCGTGGTGATCCCAACCGCGATGATAAAGCTGTATAAATCGCACGCCACGCTCGGCAAGACGTCGCGCGAGCAAACAGTTACTGGCAAAAGAACCGTCGCCAGGCTTGGCGCCATAGAGATCGAGCACTTCCTTGGGTTCCTTTGAAATGTCTACCAATTCCGGAACACTCATCTGCATACGAAAGGCCATTTCGTACTGTGAAATACGAGTAGTGATTTCCGGATCTTGCAAAGTCGTATTCTGCAGCTGATTCAGTTGTTGCACAGCATCCACAACATCACGCTGTCGGTCTACATCAACACCCCCTGGTCGTTTCACATAAAGCACAGGGTCACCCTTGGAACGCAATTGAACCCCCTGAAAACGACTGGGTAAAAATCCTGCATGCCACTGGCGAGCTGCAACCGGTTGATCCTGTCCTCCACCGCGGGAAATCAAAACACAGTAGCCGGGTAAATTCTCTGTCTCCGCTCCCAAACCATATAACATCCAGGAACCCATACTCGGTCTGCCAGAGATTGTGGTACCCGTATTCATAAGTGTATGGGCAGGGTCATGATTAATCGCATCAGTGGTCATGGACCTAATAATGGCGATGTCATCAGCCACACTACCTATGTGGGGAAAAAGCTTACATATGTGCTGGCCGGATTTACCAAATTTTTCAAAATCATGCTGCGGCCCCAAACACTTAAGAGCATTCCTTTTACCTTGCAATTGTGCGATAGGCTGCCCTTCGGTAATACTTTTAGGCATCGGCTTACCATCCATCTCCCTCAGCTTGGGCTTGAAATCCAATGTCTCCAAATGACTTGCACCGCCAGCCATGCACAAGTGAATAACCCTTTTGATCTTGGGTTTGTGGTGGAGCTGTTTTATGACACCGGGCCATTTATCAATCTGCGGCCGGCCCGCAGCCATCAATGCCGGGTTTAATAAGGAAGCCAAACCCAAGGCTCCCAGTCCTGATTGACCTAGAAAAGCACGGCGACTGACATCAGTGTTAAATAGTTGAATATTGTTCATGATTAATTCCTCGTGATGTTTTCGTGGAGATTAAGTATTACGCGCGCTATTGAAGTCCAAGCGGCCAACTCCGCTTTATCCAATTTTCCGTTGGCTGGTTTAGCTCCTGTTTTCAGGAGTGCTTCAGCAGCAGACGTATCGGCCTGATATTGTTTCAAATGTTTTCCGACCAATGCTGACAACAACTCAAGCTCACGCGATTGAGGAACACGATGTAAGGCTTCGTGATAGGCAAAAGTAATGCGCGATTTATCGTCTTTACCTCCTTCACTCACAATGCGTTCAGCAAAAATTCTAGCGGTCTCTACATAAGTCGGATCATTAAGAAGAACCAATGCCTGTTGTGGGGTATTGGAGCGCACCCTTTCCACTGTACACTCTTCACGACTGGGTGCATCGAATGCTGCCAAACTTGGATGCAAAAAAGTACGGCACCAATAGGTGTATAAGCCTCTTCTGTAAAGTGCATCGCCTGCATCTGCTTTCCAGCTACGCTTAGGAAAATTCAAGTGAGCCCAATATCCCGCAGGCTGATAAGGTTTCACACTCCCCCCACCAATATTTTTTACGAGCAACCCACTTACAGCGAGGGCATTATCACGAACCATTTCTGCTTCCAGCCGCCATCGACCCTGTCGCGCCAACCAGAGGTTATAGGGATCTTTGTCCACTATTTTTTGATCTGAGACAGAAGTCTGTCGATAGGTGCCGCTATTAACCATCAACTTCACCATGTGCTTGATATCCCAGCCACTTTCCATGAACTCAATAGCCAACCAATCAAGTAGTTCAGGATGTGTGGGAGGGGCCCCCTGTGAGCCAAAGTCATCCAAGGGTGTCGCCAAGCCTCGCCCATGAAACATCGCCCACAGCCGGTTAACCAAAACGCGTGCAGTAAGAGGGTTATCACGAGATACAATCCAATCGGCCAAATCCATCCTAGAAGCCCGGCCTTCAGGCGCCTTACCAAACTGAAGAAAATCAGGGACCGCCGGTTTAACTTCCTGACCGGAATCATCCAGCCAATTGCCTCGCGGCAACACGCGAACCATACGCGGCTTGGCCATGCTCGTGGAAATAAGCGTGGTCGGAAATGATTTCTGCTTCCCATCAATCTGACTCTTCACTTCGCCCAACACTTTTCGCGCCTGGGAAAGCTCAGGGGCGATGGATCGATAATGGGCAGCTAACACATTTTTCTGCTGTGCATTACGTTTATCAGATTCAATTGCTATAATACTGGAAATATTGGGAGGCAATACTGAGCCTTGCGCAGTAATCTTGGAGCTACTATGTGCCGTAGCATAAACTTGGAAACGCCCCAGCGTATGCTTAGTGCCGTGGTTTTGTTTCAATACAAAGGTAACTTCATTTTTACCACCCAAGGGCTCTTTTACTTCAAAAACCAGACGCTGCGGTTTTCCAATCTGAGGCAGAACCGCCCAACCAAATTCAGCTCCCTTTATGTCCCCATCAATGGCGCTTGTAGCATTCCATTTCTTGTAAGGGTTTTTATCACCGGCGTGAGTTTGTTCAAAAGAAGCCGTTGCGTTCTGTAGCGCTATTCCCTTATCGCCCGATTTAGCCAAAACCTCGGTAATCACAAAATTCCCGTTTCCCGCTCGACCCGGCCCTTTCTTCGGCAGAGAATTATCGGGTAACACCTCAATCCGGAAGGCTCTAGCCCCTTCCGGTACATTTTTGAGAGTCAAAGTATAGGTATCCTTATCTGGGGTTTTACCCGATGCTAAAACCGAATGGTCTTTTTGCATTTTGAGCTGGGTTCCATTGAGGGACTCCGCTTTAACAGGCTGCAAAACCTGCCACACAACCTGATTTTTTTCCCATTTAACTAGTGCTTTATCTAATTCAGGTGTCTGGGTGTTAAGAATTTTTTCTATTCCTTTCTGGCGTTCTTTTAACTCCTCCAGTTGGGCTTCCTGCGCCATACTGGGAACGGGTGTAAATTTCTGACCACCTACCGGAGTCTCCTGAAGATCTGCAAAAAATGCCCCAAAACTATAAAAGTCTTTTGATGTAAAAGGATCAAACTTGTGATCATGGCATTCTGAACATCCCAAAGTACTTGCCATCCAAACAGTGGAGGTATTGCGCACACGATCAGCCAGATACTTAGCGGTATACTCCTTCGGCTGTGACCCGCCCTCCCGTGTATTCATGTTAAGGCGATTGTAACCTGAAGCAATTAGTTGGCTCTGTGTCCGATTCTTCAACAAATCACCGGCGAGTTGCTCACGGGTAAACACATCGTAAGGCTTATTGTCATTAAAGGCATTAATTACATAATCCCGGTAGAGCGGTTTGGTTTCATGATTATCAGAATGATATCCAATGGTGTCAGCATATCGCACCATATCCAGCCAATAGACAGCCATCCGTTCACCGTAGTGTTTACTAGCGACCAAACGGTCAACCAACTTCTCATAAGCCTTGGGTGATTTGTCGTTCACAAATGCCTGCACTTCGGTCCAGGTAGGTGGAAGACCTGTAAGATCAAAGGATAACCTTCGAATTAAAGTACGGCGGTCAGCTTCCGCATTTGGCTCAAAGCCTTCTGCCTTGAGCGCTTTGAGGATGAATCTGTCGATATGGTTGTGAGTAAAACCCTTTTGCTCCACTTCGGGCACAGATGTTTTATTCGGAGCAACATAAGACCAGTGCTTGGCATACTCCGCACCTTGCGCCACCCATTTCTTTAACAAAGCTTTTTCCCGTGCAGTAAGACTCTTGTTGGATTCAGTCGGAGGCATTCTTTCATCTGCATCATCTGAATGAATCCGATACACCAACTCACTCTCCTCTACATCCTTGGGGACAATGGCACGCAAGCCTCCCTTCAGCTCTCTGGTGGCAGCCTCATATGAATCGAGGCGGAGACCTCCCTTGACCTGTTTTGCATCAGGCCCATGACAGGCATAACAGTTATCAGAAAGAACAGGCTTAATGTCTCGGTTGTAATCGACCTTATCCGGCAGAACTTCGGCCGCCATCAAGGAAGATAAGGACATCAAAACAAAAACAAGGGAAAAGTGGCATTTGTTCATAAAAACGAAACGATTCACGGCTTAAGGGTAAACGCTAAATTTCAACGTGCAAACCATTATAGAGCCAAGCTATGGGACAACTTAGACTACTGAGCAATAAGACTATTCGATTTTCCCCGAAACAACCTGATACTTTCGAATACTGGTACGCCAATCGTTGTGGCGATCACTGTTTTCATAAATTAAAAATAAATGGCCCATATGCTTGTAAAACTGGAATTTTTCAACGACTCCCTCAGTCCCAAGAGGCCCAACAATCTCTCGGTTATAATCAATGGACTGAAAGAGCGGATCTTTACTTAAGGCTGCAGCGATACGGTAGTCGCGATTGGTTTTTTTGGATAAATAAAAGAGCACGTGCCGCCCATTAAGACGGATGCGGCTATCAATATTGCCCCCGGTCCGGGCGGCGACAAATCCTTCACGCAATAGCTTGATGGGATTGGCTGGATGCTTGCCTACGAGTTTAATCTGACGTCTTTTTTTATCCAGCCGCACCTCAGCCCATCCGTTCTGGCCGGTACTGCCTTTGCCCAGCGTGTCGTAGAGTTTCCAGATCCGTAG
>CAJWKQ010000134.1 GCA_913041895.1 uncultured Verrucomicrobiales bacterium | reverse complement strand
CCACTGCCAACCATCACCATCGCATGCTCATTACCCACAGGATATACCGCAGAATCAACGGAAGGAAATCCAAGTAAAAAAACTGCCAAAATAGAACCAATTATGCGCATATCAAAAGATCCGACTGTGCTCATTATGCATAAACACAAATCCACTCCCTCCTTTGTGACGGATATTATTCACCACCTACAGTTTTCCAACAGTTAGTAGCGGTTGGCCCTATTCGAGCCCCTCCTTGAACGCGTTGTTAACATAAATTTATATTTTGTCAACAACTTTCAGGAGTCTGTGAGTCTAGAAGAGGTCCTCCTCGACGTCTTTTAGCATCGTGCGAAAGTTCCAGTTGCGATACTGCTCTCGGAGTAATGGTAAATCTCTTTGATGCGGTTGAAAATCTTCCCAGTTTACCTTCCAGTCCTTTATATCTTTTAAAGTAACCAATTTTTGATTTCTGATAACATCATCTTTCGCTGCCACGAGACTTTCACGGAGTTTCTCTCGGGAAATATCGGATATACGTTCATATATGTTTTTGATATCTCCATGATTGATTAGAAGTTTGGCTGCTGTTTTTGGACCGACTCCCGGAACACCGGGGATACCATCGACGCTATCACCCACCAGACTCAGCCAATCAACTATTTGATGCGGTTTTACGCCAGTTTTAGCTTCCACCTCTGCGGAACCCCAAAGTTTACCGGTTTTGTCGTTTGAATTCAGTAAACTGATTTTTGAGTTAATCAGTTGAAAAAAATCCTTATCTGCACTGGCTATAATAGTCTCAAACCCCTTTGCTTCAGATCGCTTGGCAAGGGTTCCTATCAAATCATCGGCTTCCAATCCATCACCACAGTAGGAATAAATCCCGGAAGCCTCCAACCATTCCGAGATGCAATCAAGCTGAAGGTCCATCTCATCAGGCATCGGATCTCGATCTGCTTTGTATTCATCAAGAACCTCCGTACGGTCTTCATCCAGTCCTCCATCCCATATCACCGCGATATGCGATGGAGACAAGCAATTTCGCATTTTTTCAAATGCCCTAATGAAACCGTATATTGCATTCGTCGGAAAACCATCCGGTGCATGCATGGAACGGATCGCGTAAAAAGAACGGTAGGCGAGGTGGTGACCGTCAATAATCAACAGCCGAGCATTATGAGACTGACTCACAGTAAATTATTTTGCCGTTTACAATTAAAATCTAGTGGTATTTAAACCCGATATTTATTGGAAACAAAAGCGATAATACCAGCTCTATTAGGGCTTTTTTCAAGATCATTCGTTAGGATCTTGCGGCGCAACAAAAGGTATGGAGTCAGGAGCTAAAGTCCTGGCAAAAGGTAACTGGGCTGGACGATTCTTCGGTTGGCCAGCTGGATCAATAATTGTTGGTTTAACATATATCACCATATTCTTCTTTTTACTGTTTCGCCCTTTACCTCGAAAAAGACGCCCTATGAACGGAGCATCACCCAAAAAAGGAACCTTATCACGCGTCGTCTGTACATTTTCAGAAATCAGTCCTCCCAATGCCAAAACAGTCTGATCCCAAACCACACATTGAACACTTAGATTACGAGTCCGAATCCGAGGCATAGGAACAGCAGACCGAACCACATTGCCCCCCGCAGAAAATACCGCAGCTTCAAAAGTGGATTCCTCATAGCCTAAAAACTCGGTTATCTCAGGTATAATAGACATTTCAATGGTATAGCCATCAGAGTTAACGTAGGGCAATACTGTGAGAGTTGGCCCCATTTGCTGTTGCGTGGTAACGGGCGTAACAGTACCACCACCGGCACCGCCTGCTCCGCCAAATCCGCCGCCTCCCGCCCCAGGAGTAAAGGTAGGCACCACGCCTGTCACAATATTTCTTTGATCCTG
This sequence comes from uncultured Verrucomicrobiales bacterium, assembly GCA_913041895.1. Classification (GTDB taxonomy): domain Bacteria; phylum Verrucomicrobiota; class Verrucomicrobiia; order Limisphaerales; family UBA1100; genus UBA1100. Next base: position 7,052 of record CAJWKQ010000134.1, on the reverse strand, counting down.
TACCGTAATAGTCGCTTGATTTCCACTTATAGCTAAAATACGTGGCGCAGAAAGAAGCTCCGCTCCCTCTTGCTGGCTAATCGCATTAATAACCATACGAAACTGGGGATCAGTCATTATTCCTGTGAATGTCCAAAGCGGATTGCCGTAACCCTTAAAGGACGAGGTTAAACGCCCTTCATTTGGGCTCGGCATGATACTGTACTGGCTCGGAACAAAAGTATCGCCCTGTAAGGTCCCTGGGTATGGAAAAAATCCACTGGGATTATTACTCGAAGGCTCCCCAATCAATGACGGCTGAGGTCCTGCTCCATGAACAACCTTTCCTCCCATCATGGTGGAATTCCCAAGATACCAGTCAAATCCGAGTGATTCTCCATCATTAAATTCGATCTCTGCAAACTTGGCTTCAATATATAGCTGCTCAGGTGATGTATTCAAAATCTCTATTGCCTGTTCAATTAAATCCAAATCGGCAAGGGGAGCGCGAACCAAAAGCTGTCCATTACTTGGATTGAAAAAAACCTGAGCTGCATTTATCCCTTGCCCCTGAAGATAGGTTAGAATCTGTTGCGCAGCCTGAGTATTGTTGATGACAATGCCACCACCCCCACCACCGCCACTTCCACTACCTGAAACCTCTCCTTGCCCAGTATTGGATTGTTTCCCATAGAAATCGGAAGGCACAGTCGACGAGACGCCCGCTAACTTCGAATTATGTGTAGCCAACCGTTGCCAGAACGTATTAGGCTTAATAGTGAATCTTCGTTGAACAAATTCGCTATCGGGAGGCTTATACTCGAATACAACAACACCATTACGAACAACATTTCGCATGGGGTAATCGCACGCATCAGCCACACTATCCAAAAGCTGGCTCAAAGTAAGATTACGCAATGGCGCCGTTAACCCACGAACGACGATCTTGGTGGGATCTAATTGACCATTCCTTGTCGGCATACTTTTTTGAATTGTCGGACTGGACGGCACAGGAACGCCAAATTGACTAGATCGACTAGTCTCTCCAGAAGAAAATCGGTTTCTAATAGGCAGGCCATTCTCCATATTTATCTGTGGAGGCGGTCCAAAATCCGACCCAACGGATCCCATATTTCCCACACCCCCAACATTAACACTTACCTGCTTCTGCGGCAGTCTGGTACTAATCATTAGGTTTACTCCCTTATCATTTTCATTAACCGCAACCTGATCATGAATCTTTGCAGCTTCATCTAGTAAGGTAATAACCTCATTCAATGAGAACCCATCTAATGGAGCTACTTCTGGTATGCGGATACTTTGTAATTTCTGAATAACGCCAGTATTGACTCCCATTCCTCCCGGCCCACTCGGAGCCCCAACCGAGCCTCGGGTGCGTTGCATCCATTCTGGATTTGGCACCGGCAAGCTTTCTTGATGAGCAGGAGGTCGCCATTTTTCATTCACTTCCTGCACCATGTTTCTGAAATTTACTTCACGTGCCAGTTTGGCATCATCATTTCTTACGCGGCCAATTAGCCGCAAATAGTTGTAGGCTACATCATTTCTTGGATCGAGTTTAGTTACCCGTTTAAATTTTTGTTGAGCCTCATCATAATCTCTAGCCTCCCAGAGAAACTTACCATCCCGCAACAAGATAGCCACTTGTTGCTTTCGAGCTTTCAGCTCCAGCAAACGGGCAGCCACATCGTTACCCGGCGAAGTGTTCCGGAATTGCGCCTCTTCCTGTTCGTTAAATCTTTTGAATTCCTTTAGAGTTTCACTCTCTGGCAATATAATGAGAGCCATATCTATTATTTGTCCGGCCTCATCATATTCACGTCGTTGCTGAGCCTCCCCGGCTAGAGATATTCGGTTTTTTACGTAAGCTTCACGAGCAGGTATCAGAATATCATCCAAAAGGGCAAAGGCCTTTTTGCGCGCTTCATTGTCTGGATCATCCAAAATCCCCTCCAGTTTTTGATTGGTAAAATTACGGAAAGCATAATCCAGCCTTATTGTGTCTTCGTAGAATTGCGCAGCCAGTTCAGGGGTAGTGGCTTTTTGGGCTCTTTCTAGGTTGTTTTCTATCAGGATTCTGATCTCCTGCGACTTCAGATTAATTTCACCCAAAGCAACCTGTATTTGCCGTGCACGTTGAATAGCAATCTGAGTAAAGGGGTTTTGCAGTTCAGATTCGCGCCTTTTACGTTCAGCCTCTAGGGCGCGAGCAATCACGCCTGCGGAAGGCTCTGGAACAGTTGAAGGCGCAGGCTGTGCCTGGACCAATGAATAACAGCATGCGAAGAAAAAGCCCGTAAATAAAATAAATCCACCACGCATAAACCCTCCCCCTTCGAAGAGAACCGCCCCCCAGCGGCCATCACCGCCAAATATGATTAATTAGCTAATTACTTCAAGGATAAATTATTTATGGTACAGCGGCGGGTTGCGGTGGTGGTGCCAGCGGGACAGCAACCGGCGCAGGTAATTTCTTTTCGAAAATCTTACCATTTCCCCCATAGGCAGGGTCCGAAACTAGAGAGACGGTATCTGCAGTGATCCGAAATACCCTGAAGATTTCACCATCAATCATCAACCGCCGTCCCTCCCGGAAATTATTTAACTCCATTCTTTTGTGGTATTTCGTTTGATAAACGAAATTGGCTGCATAGCCACGTGTAAAAGTATAAGGCACGTTGGAGAGAACCCGAATCGAATTCGTTTCATAAAGATACAACCCGTTCTTTACCCCCATAACCACATCCAAATCATATACTACGTTAGACACAGTATTGCCGGGATTGATCTGCGCTTGTGCCAACTGTGCAGGGGCTGCTGGCGTAGATGCCTTATATTTGACTTTCACCTCCCATTCAGGATTAAACCTGAAATAGACAGCAGCTTGCCCCTTAAAGCCGTGTAAAGGTTTGGCTTCTTTATTGGGATCTGCTTGCCAACCTCTGCCTGTGGCAGAGAGAAAAGTAGACCTCATGCTTTGTTGAGGGAAAAATGTTGTCAAAGGGTTCCGGCCGGCCATCGCGTAAGGCAGCACGGGATGCTCTCGGTCAACCCACGTAAATTCATGACGGACAATCCCTCCTCCAACAAAAGCCCTTGCTTTTAGATAAGCCTTGAAATTCGTTATACTGGAGACGCGAAGGGCCGAAATCCCCAAAGGCACATCAGGGGTATCCATAATAAGCTGAACCGGGGGCACGGCATTGCTGACTACTATCTCCTTCCACACTCGTGGGTTAAAGACAAGATGGTTCGTTCCCTTGAGACTAATTGCATCAGGTGCCTTGGTGGACTTCTCAAGTAATAGAGTAAGATTCGTCGGCCGTTCCTGCTCTAGCTCCATCATCCTACCACCCAGCACAATATCAGTGTCTGCCTGTTTAATTGATCCAACCTCCTTTTTAGCCTTCAAAAACTCCAGCACGGACAACACCGCTACGCCAACAAGCACCAAACCCAGCACCACCTTTTCAAGGTGATCCAAAACTCCCTTGAGTTTGGCCATAGGGTTGGGTTTGGGACCTGCGGGGGGGGCTTCTTCTGCCTCGACAGGGGTAGGTTCTGCTCCTTCGGAATCAGTCTCCGAATCAGTCTTTTTCTTTTTTAGAATTGAATCTAAGAAACCCATTGAGAACAAATTGGTTCTGTCAACCTCCGGGTGGAGGAGGCGGGGGAGGAGGTGCTGGACCACCGGATCCGGGTTGAGGAGAGCCGGCTTGGGCTGGATCGGCAGCTATATTCACAGGTCTGACCGCATCTATTTCTAACACCACATCAAGAGCGGTTTCACCAATAACATTGGTTGCCGCAGGAGCTGTCAAACCCATCCGAACCAGATAATTTATGTAAGTCGGCGGAAGGGCTACTTTCGTAGCAGTAGTAGCCCCGCCTCCTGCACCAAAACTTCCACTACCACTGCCACTACCTGCACCAAAACTTCCACTGGAAGGCCCACTTCCGCCTTCAGGATTTCCTCCTCCTAATCCACTTCCCCCCTCGGGATCAACCCCTCCTCCTGATCCGCCAAGAGAAGCAGAAGAGGATGCACCGGCCGGGGTCACCTCCATAGAACGCACCACATAAAATGTCTTTGTTTTGGCAAAACCTGAGAGGGTTTTCGCAATGCCGTCACTAAGACAACGAAACTTAACTTTATACGGTCGCACCACTGAAATACTATTTGTATAAGGCACACGTGTATTCAAATAATTTGGGCCAGCGCTGGCAATGCGATCCTCTTGTGTCACAGGTCTTCGCTGGAGCAACTCCAAAGACTGAATTCTACTTTGAAATAATACATCCGATATCTGTTTAACGTCTTCTAACTGTATTTGCAGTTCTGGAATTTGATCTGCGGATATCTCTGCAACATCCATCAGCGGAGCAAAAGTGAAACTAAAGTTGATGTCAGCACGTTTTCGTAAATCGCTGGGCACTTTGACTAAATTATTTGTCGCCTTTCGGTTCAGTAAAACAATGGTTTGGGTCATATAATTTAGAAACTCATTGCTGTTCATATCCACCATAGGCTTCGCGGTGAAAACTTTTCCTGCCTCTGCAGTAAAACGATCGTATTCATCAGCGATCTCACCTAAGACCTCAACGTTATCAACGTGAACTTTCACTTGTGCGTTTTTAATCTCATCCCGTTTCCCTATCTGTTTCTTGTATTCATCGGTAGCAACTGTCTTTTTCCCCTCCGTCTTACCTTTGAATAGAACACCCCCTACGACAAACCCAATTGCCAGCAACAAGCCAACAATCACAAGCGCATGTCGCTTCAATAAAAAAATAACCACTTTCTTATCCACTATTCTAACCCCTCATCTTTCATTTTAATAGGCGATGTAAGTTTGAGCTGTAATACAAATTCAAACCAACGCTCTCGTGAATCGATACTAGGAATTGCGCTAGCCACCTTCGTTCCATCCTCCGAATCACTAAACATTTCGTGTGCACGAAATAATTTTTCAACTAGCTGCACATACTCTCGGTTCAGTGTCTCGCGAGGTCTTGGGTTCACAATATTTTTTGCCTTAAGCTTTAGGTAAATTGTATCTATCGTCGCATCAGGTGATACAGCACCAGCCTGTCCTCCGGAACTACTCCCCATTCCTCCTCCAGGAGGAGGCCCCCCCATTCCTCCCCCAGGGGGAGGTCCTCCCATTCCGGGCTCAGGATTACCCCCGCCCATGCCCGGACCACCCGAGCCCATGCCCGGACCACCCGGGCCCATGCCCGGACCACCCGAGCCACCCGAGCCCGCAGTTGTCAAAGTTGGCATAGTGGGTCCAAGCGACTGAATCCACACTGCAGTTTGAACATTGGTAACATTTAATGGTTTTGCTCCGTTTTCAACCTCATACTGGGCAACCAATTCATCAACTCTATTGGTAGCAGCAGCTAACTCATTCGGCCCAGTCACAATGTAAACACCTGGTTCCACCTTAGAAAGCACCCCTTGAATACCATTAATAAGATTTATCCAGTAATAACGACTTTCAAGAGCCGTCTGCATTTTCTGTGAGGACTCCTTTGACTTCCCTAAGCGTATGTTTCCATCGGAAATCTGCCCAGCTAACCCAGAAACCTGTGCGAACTCGTCCTTTATTACTCCAGCAGCACTCTCACTGCTACTGGCTAATTTCATATTTGAAATAGCTTGTGCATAGAAAACCAACCCCGCACAAAATATCGTTGCGATAACGTACATACTACGCTTCTGAATTTGAAGGCTAACCCGCTCATGCTTGGGCAGTAGATTAAATTCAGTTAAGCCCACTGTCGTCATCCTCAAACCCAATCCTGATAATTCACCTAGCCAGTGTGCATTCGTTGCAAGCACCTGCTTCTCCACATCCTGACCCACTTCGATGTTTCGAAACGGGTTAAAAAATTCAACTGAAAGATTAAATTTTTCTATGAAGAACTCCGCAGTGTAAATTAAGGAGGAACCACCACCTGCAAGATAGATTTGCTGAGGAGCCAACCCTCCTTGCTGAGAACGATAATATTGAATAGTCTGAGACACCTGTTGATGAAGCCGGGTCATCACATTTCGAGCAGTACGCACGAGAATGGCTTGATAAGCATCTGCAGGCTCCTCCATATTTGTCATATGTACATATCCATAAGCCTTCTTATACTCCTCGGCTTGAGCCCAATCTAATCCAGACTCTTTTGCAAACTCCTGCGTGATGGAATTAGCGCCAAAGTTTATACTACGAACAAAAAAACTATCCCCTTCAACGAAGATCACATTTGTGGTTTTTGAACCAATATCAAGGAGCATAGAGCATCCTTGCACCTCTGCATAGTTATGCATAAATGCATTACGCAATGCTGCAACAGCGCCGTCCAAAGCAGAGAGCCTTATCCCCAAATCGTTACATGCAGTAGTGAGGCTCTCAACTACCTCCTCCTTCAGCGCCATCAGCATAACATCGAGTTCTCCAGTGTCCGCTGTCCCCATTATCTCGTAGCCCCACTCCATTTCATCCAATGGGAAAGGCACTTGTGCTGCTGCTTCATACTCCACAATTTGGCCAACTTTTGAACCTTCAACAGCAGGAGTTCTGAGAAACTTGGTAAAGCACTGAAAACTAGGAGCACAGATATTCGCTTCCATTCCCTTAGCCCGAATTTCATTTCGATCGAACAGATCCTGAAGTTTCTCCTTTAAAAGATCAGTCCGATCAGCCTCCTCCAAGCCTCTTAGCTCTAGGGACACGATCTCGTAATGAGCTAGAATTAAAGTTCCGTTATCCTGAGGCTCGAACAGAGCTACTTTCAGGTTTGACGCCCCCGCATCAATGGCTAAAAACGGTTTCATTCAGAATACCAGCGGAATCAACGAGGCTACCGGCAAGCAGCCGGAGACAGGTTTTATACCCCGCAAACCCGTTAAAACAATGTACCCCGAAAAGGCAAAATCGCAATCTTTTTGCGGTTTTTCTGGGTTAGTCACGTTTTGTTAAACGTAAAATCCCGACCATGGCCTTTGTCGAGTCCAGTTTCGCCCATGACGATAAAATCAAGTAATATGCTACCGC
>CAJWKQ010000133.1 GCA_913041895.1 uncultured Verrucomicrobiales bacterium | reverse complement strand
GATTATCACGGCAGCGTGAGTGGTGCTCTGAAAAATTTCACTGACCACTTCTGGAAGGAATTTACCGGCAAACTCTTCGCTCCAATTGTAGCCAGTCATGAGAAGGGGTTAACGGTGCATGATCAACTCCGTACCATTGCCCGTCAGTGTTATGCGTGGAGCCTTCCTTATGCCGTGAGTTTTGAGGAAAAGAAGGATGTGATTGATGGAGAAGTTGCCGGGGAAAAGTTTAAAGAACGCTTAGCCATGATGATCCGCGACATACAGGTCTACGGAAAGATATTGGCCAATCAGCGTGTGGCTGATTTGGAAGGGGAGGACCCGACTTTCATGGCGCAGTTGAGAGGGAAAAATTGATGCGGTTCAGCAGAGAGTCTTTTTGAGTTTCTTTTGGTTAAGGTTTCACCAAGATTCGCATTGTGAAACAGTCTTTTTTCTGGTAGGCGTTGGATCGTGGTCAAGGAGCAGCCCAAGGCTAAAGAGAGCCTGATATTCAACAGGCGTAATGTGATTACCGTGCTGTTGCTGCTCCATTTTACCGTCTTACTCATCAACAATCTGCCGCATACCCCTTTTACCTTAAAGGTGCAGGATCTTTATTTGTGGTACATGAACCTGACCGGCCAGTACCAGAGCGGGTGGGGAATGTATGGCACCGTTACTCGCCAGAATGATCACTACCAACTGAAGGTGTATAACCCGGACAATCCTGATCAGGAATACCGGTTTTATGAAATAGAGAATGCCCGGGAACTATACTTTGTGGAAACAATTCCCACCAAGATACCGGTTATTCAGGATTATTTGTCACGAGCCTTTCTCACCTATAAGCAGAAGGATTTGAACTTAGAAGAAAATGAAAAGATAGAGCTTCACCGTAATTCAGTCACCATCGTCCTCAAAGATCAGCCCAATGATATCCCTACTCATCTTCCCGCGTTGATATGGCCATTGGAGCCGGAGGAGGAAGCGCCTAAAGGAGGGCAATAGACCTGTCATTAATGAATCGTTTTTTCCATTCTCAGGTTAGTGCCCGACCGCTTGGTTTTTTCCGCGTATTGTGGGGTGGCTTTCTGATTTATTATTACCTGAGCATTTATTGGTTGTTGAATCTTTATTATGGGACTGGCGGTCTAAAATTCATGGAAGGGCTCACCGGGGCTGCGCCGAAGATCATTTACGGCGACGCCCCAGCGTGGACTTTACAGTGGAGTTTGTTTTTCTGGGTGGATCAGTCGAACTTTATTTTCCACGGGTTATACGCGTTGGTTTTGCTCGCGTCCTTGGGAATGATGTTGGGCCGGTATACCCGGGTCTGCTCGGTCGTCGTCTTTTTTTGTACTGTTTCCTTTCAGACACCTGCCTGGTGGGGAACCAATAGTGCTGATCAACTTGTGAAAATCATGTCTTTTCTATTCATGGTTGCCAGTTTGGCGGGGTATGCATCCCGCTATTATAGTTTGGATGCCCAAAAAAACAAATCAACCGGGGCAGGAAGTGTCGACGCTCCATCCTTGATGCCGGTCTGGCCTTACCGGCTCTTTCAGATTCAGTTATGCATGGTTTATTTCACTTCAGCTTTGCAAAAAGCCGGCAGTGTTGACTGGCAAAGTGGCCGCGCCATGGAAATGGTTTTCTTACAGACCAATTCCTGGATGCGCTTTGATCCGGGGCTAAGTGAGTACTCGGCATTTACTGCGCTCATGACTATTGGGGTATTACTATGGGAATTGATTGCTTTTCCGGTTTTAGTATGGGTGAGACCAATGCGGCTGTGGGTGTTAGCCAGTGGGGTTCTTTTTCATCTGGGTATTGTTATCCTCTTCAAGGTCTTCATCTTCACTGAAATTATGGTCGTTATTTACTGCTGTTTTCTTTCAGAAAGTCAGGTGAAATGGGTGGTGGATCGATTGTCGGCCATGGCTGCCAGATTCAAGTCACAGCCAGAATCAAATACCCTACCTGCATCCTAAGCTTGGGAAAGTTGCCGGTGCATAGCCATGAAAAATCGAGCAGACCAGGCCATTCATAGCCCCTAAACAGGGTGTTTATGGAAAAAATGGCCATTAATGACAAAAATCTAATTTAAGCCCCTTTTTCATGCTATCTTGGCAGAAAATTTGCTCCGTCCTCTTGACGAAAGGCAAACATTGAATAATTTTCAATGAAGTGCTCCACTAATTTGAGTTGGATATATTGCTGAGAGCGGGAAAATCGTTGAAATTTTGCCGTTCCCAGACGAATATAACTGAAGTTGAGCGTTTATCTGCCGAAATTAAGACAAGACAATGTCACAAGCCTGACAGAATCGGAGGTTATAATTCGGTACTATGGGTTGTGAATGAGCACAGTACACCGATTGGTGAAATATTTATTTAAGAGATGATTAATTTAATGGGCAAATTTGTTTCTCTGAGACCATGGCATCCTTTGGCCTTGGGGCTTTGTTTTATTCTTGGAGCCGGCTCTCTATACTCGCAAGGCGGTGGTGGCGGCGGTCAAGGTGGCGGCGGTCAACAAGGTGGCGGCGGCGGTCAACAAGGTGGCGGCGGTGGTCAACAAGGTGGTGGCGGCGGCGGTGGCGGCGGTGGTGGCACCCCCACAGGGATGACACTATCGGGGTTACCCACGGGCAATAAAATAACGATTTCCATTGATGAAATGAGGAAAAATTTAACATCCCTTGCCCCTACAACCGTTCCTATTACACTTAATGATCAGGCTGGAAACCCTATGAATACAACAGGGTTTAATTTCTTTTGGCAGCCAACCGGCCATTATTTTCACAATTCATGGGGTGCCCAACCCCAGACAGGCACGGCGGGCACTCAAGAGGTAAGAATTGTACCGGGCTCTTTCAGCGCAAAAGTTACTCCGCACCCAACGATCCCGGCTACAAATTGGACAAATCAGGTTGCTGATCTCACAATCCAAGTTGGTGACGCATCCAAATGGCAGGCAATCACGCCAACAAATTTGGTTCTGACGCTGACCGGTACGTCGACCACAGGCGGTGGGGGGTTAGGGACTGTAGATGTCACAATAGAAATCATACAAGGTGGCAACCATAATGTTGTGCCAGCTGGACCGGCTTGCAAGAAATCATCTAAATGTTCCAAGCCTGATGGCCACGCTGGAAGGTGTGACAAGAAAGGCGGCGGCGGCGGCGGCGGCGGCGGCGGCGGCGGCGGTACCACCACCACCGGTGGATATATTAGCCCCAAGGCATGGGTGGGTAAGCTGATGTTAGCTGAGAAGGCCCGCAAGCTTTGCGTCAACAGTAAAGGGTTTATCAGCCAAGGGACCTCTTTGCCAAAACGGGTGGAGTTACGGGCTGGCGGAGAGATTGTGTCCTATGCGCCACCTCCGAAAGCTCAGGTTGCCCCGGTGAGAGTAACTGGGTGGAGCAGTACCCCGAAACCTCCGGCCCAAAAGTTTCAGTGGAAATTACCACTTACTCAGCGTAAGCCGTATTTTTCCGGTCGGAAACGCAGATAAGCTTCCTAGCCGTTATTTTTCTGAGGTCGGAATGGCCAGGTCCAGTTGGCAAAAGCCATGGGATGACGGGTTTGTATCCACACCTTGCCCTGCCCATGGAAACGGCATACCAGTCCTTCGCCTGAAAGAAAAAGACTCTTGAGCCCGCCGACTGATTCCACGTTGTATTGCAGGCCGCTGGTGAAAGCCACCACGTGACTGGTATCGACGACATAATTTCCATCCACAGGAATCTCAATCATCGCACCATAGGTGTTAAACCACAGATCGCCCTGACCTGCGCAGCGCAGCAGAAACAAACCTTCACCGGAAAAGAAACCCTTGAGTCCCTGCCACTTGGAATCCACCTCCACATTCATGCTTGAGGCAACATAAGCCGAGCTTTGGAGAAAAATCTCCTCGGATCCATTGAGGTAAACGTGATCCATATCGCCAGGGCTACCGGGAGCAATGCCGATTTCTGCCGGGCCACCTTCAGCGGTAAATTCATTGATAAAGATGCTTTCCCCGCCGAGTAGCCTGCTAAAGCCTCCCTTCATCTTGGTTTTCATGGCCATGTTGGTCGACATGGTGGCCATGGCCGAGGATTCGACCTTCAGGCTTTGATTGCCCGGGACCTGAACGGTTAGGTAGCTGAAGTCTGGTTTGCACTCGATAACAAACTCGTGCTCATGTTGTCCTGTGGGAGTGTAAGTGTCGGGAACATCTGTGTCGGTGCTCGGGGTTACGGCTGGGGCTGAATCCAAAACCGGGGGCAATGAGTCGTCTGCCGTTTCAATGCCTGGAATTTGGTCAACTTTCACCCATTCTGTGGCCCCTTCGCAATGGGCAAGATCACTAGACTGAATAGTTCCATTTGCAAGAAGTTCTCTTACCTGTTCCAGAGGATAAGGTCCGTACTCTTGTCCTTCACGATTAATGGTAATTTTCATCGATTATGATATTTGACAAATGGTTTAACCTCGTGCTTTGAGCATCGGGCCTAATGCGGCTCCAAAGCTCCCGGCGTTATGGCTCTGGCACCACACCGTGCCTTGGCCTCTGAATTTACAAACCAGGCCTTCCCCGCCTAGGATTGAGGAAAGCCAGCTGCCACCTGCCTTGGTGATTTCGTAATTCAACGTCTCCTCAAAGGCGACAATGTGACCGGTATCAACAATGTAGTCTCCATTCACTTCAATCGGGTAGATGGCTCCAAATGAATTGAAGATCACTGGCCCTTGTCCAGACAGGCGGATGAGGAACATACTTTCGCCCGAGAAAAAGGTTTTGCCCAGACCCTGCCATTGAATATCCATGTCCACGCTCGGAGCGGAGGCCACATAAGAACCGCCTTGGACCATTATTCCAGGTCCGTTCAAATCGTACTGCATCATGTCCCCGGAAAGTGCGGTGCCAAAAAAGACTTCGCCAGGTCCACCGTTCGGTGTGAAATGATTAAGGAAAAGTGATTCGCCAGTCACCAGTCGTTTCAGGGCGCCGAGAATCGAACCCGAATCTTTTTTGTGTGTGGTGGTTTCCACTTGCACATGCCCGCTCATGGCGATCATTGCTCCACCTTCTGCAGTAATGGATTCACCGGATTCTAGGCTGACCTTGGCCGCAGAGTTTCCTGGACGATGAGTGATATCAATTTGCATGGTTACCAGAGTCGGGGATTGATCCAGTCGGCCAAGCCGCTGAGACTTCGAGTTTGAATGACGATCTTGCCTTTGCCCTCCAGTCGGGTCACAAAACCTTCCCCACCAAAAAAGCTGCTGAAGAGTCCGCCAGCCAGTTGGATATTTAGCTTCATTTGAGGCTCGTAGGCCACCAGATGGGAGGTGTCTACGATGTACTCACCATCCACCTCCTTCTCAAGCAGACCTCCATAGGCACCGTACCAGACGGTTCCCTGTCCGCTGACAGTCAGCTTAAAGAGTCCCTCGCGGGCAAACCATGATTTGAGGCCCGCCCACTTGATGCCCAGGCTCACTCCAGGGGTACTGGCAATGTAAGCGCCTGGCTGTAGACAGAATTCCTGGCCATTGAGTTCAATGGTTCGAGTATTGCCCGGGGTTCCTTGCACCAGAGTTACGCGCCGTGTGCTACTGGTGTTATTTGTAAAATGATTAACAAAGAGTGATTCACCGCCGAGGTAGGCTTTGGCGAGTCCGCTGAAAAAGCCGCCGTTAAACTTGGCGTCCATATCCAAGTCAGATGACATACTGCTCATGGCATCGCTCTCAGCAATGACCGTTTCACCCGGTTCCAGATCAACGTTGATGTAAGCGAAGGCAGAACCGCCTTCAATGGATGTTTGCATGGGGTTATTGGGTTAAATGATTGCGTAGTTTTTCCTGAAAGTTGTCGAAGTCCAAGTCAATTTTTCGGTAGGGGCCTTGGCCGGCCTTTTCCTCAATGAGTTTATTTAAGTTGTTAATGCGTTCATCGGTTGCCGGATGAGTGGAGAGAACGCTCAAGGCTCCCTCCATATTGGGCATACTGGATTTTTCCTGCTCCTGCTGAAGCTTTCCGAAAAAATCAACCAAACCACGAGGATCCAATTTGGCCTTCATCAGATATTCGAAGCCTTTAGCATCGGCTTCGCGTTCGTGGTCACGTGAAAACTTCATCTTCAAGAGATAGGGAGCATTGTTTACTAGAATAGCCGCGATTCCACTGACATCACCAAAAACCGCACTGATTACCGCATAGAGTCCAACCATTTCCATTAGATTGCGCATGCTATGCTGCATTTCCACATGGGCCAGTTCGTGAGCCATGACACCCAAAATTTCTTCTGGAGATTCGGCTTTAAGTAATAGTCCGGTATGAATGGCCATTTTGCCTCCTGGCAGAGCGAAGGCATTCAGGGAGGAGTCTTTGATGATGTGGAATTCAAAGGTGTAGCGCTGACTGTCAATTGCCTCGATGAGTGGATCTGAGAGTTTTTTGAAGTCGGTAAGAATTTCCTCATCGGTAACCAGTTTGGATGCAGGCGCATGCGAAGAGAAGGCGGCATCCCCGATCTTCTCTTCCATTTCCACAGGAATCTTTGCGGCTACAGCCGCAGCCATTGGATCCTTGGCCCACCACAATCCCAGTACAATCGCGATGGTGGCTCCCAGAAAAGTAAATGCAGAGGCTCGGCTTAGCCATTTTGTACGTCGTACACTTTTTCGGGCCCCGGCCATGCGCTCATCCCTGGCAAACACCGGATGGGCCATGATCGCTTGATCGGTAGTAAAGAAGGTCCAGTCCGGTTGATCATCATGTTTGAGAAACAGCATCCGATTTGCTGAACCACCCAGTTCCACCTTTAACCCACTAACCGGAAACTCCATTTGGCCATGATCAGAGATAAATTTTATACTGACTGGACTGACTTCCAAAGAGCCCGAAGAACGACCATTAGGCAGGGAATCATGAAAGGCACCGCCTTCAAATTTCCATTGGTCCTGCCCCATGAAGCGATCAAACCCTACGAGTTGATTCGGGGAAAGAAAAAACCCCTATGCTTATGGAGTTCCATTAACTCAACTGAAATTGGATTAGGGTTCGAGTGGAGGCAGAACCTTTTCTACTGCGACCTTGTTAAGGCGAGCAAAGGCAGGTAGTCCACCTCTCGTTGGCAAGTGCAGTTCGCCCTGAATAAGTGGTCTGGCATATTTTTCGAATTTTTCATTCGGCAACCAACCGTCTTCACTAATCCATTCACGAGGAATCAAGGCTTCCTGATTGGCAATGTCTTCCAGAGGTTGGAGTCCTGTAGTCCACTTGTAGGGTTCGTCGCTTTCCCTCACCAGCTTCACCATGAAACCACTCTGTCCTTCAATGGCTGCGCGCACTGCGGCTTCTCCGCACGCAAAAGCCTCATCAACATCTGTTTGACTGGCATAATGAGCCGCTGCGCGCTGGGCATAGCCGAGTTTGACTGTACGCGTTTTGAGATTCAGAGCCGGCTCCACAATTTCAGCCAATCTTTCGGCTGCACCGGCGAGAACCGGATGACCAAATGCATCAAGCTTGGTTTTATCTGCACCAATTTCATTGCCCTCAGTATCCTTGAGCCCTTCGCCTACCACTACGATGCAGTATCCATTTTTGGTAACGGTGTCCATGGCCTTTACGAGAAACTTGGTTTCGTTGAAAGGAATCTCCGGTAATAGAATTATGTGTGGTGGGTCGTCCTCTTGTTCCTTGGCGAGAACCGTACCTGCTGCGATCCAGCCTGCTGCTCGCCCCATAACTTCAATGATGCAACAGGATCCTTCATCAGTTGCCTGACTGCGTAAGTCTGCACCGACTTCCATCACAGTTGTAGCGTTGTACTTGATTACACTTCCGTAACCGGGGGTGTGATCGGTATGAGGCAGATCGTTATCAATGGTTTTGGGGACTCCAATGGCACGGATATCGTAACCTCTTTTGGCGGCTTCCAGATGAACCTTGTTGGTGGTATCCTGGCTGTCGTTGCCTCCGGCATAAAAGAAGTATCTAATATTGTGAGCTTCAATGACTTCAAAGAGCCGGTTCATATCCTTTTCTGCCTGCTCAGGATTCAGTTTAAAATTAATTTTATAACGACAGGTCCCCAGTGCGGCAGCAGGTGTATGTTTGAGGGCTTGTATGGACTTGGTATTTTCTTCGCCGATGTCGATCAGATTTTCCTGAAGTATGCCGTAGACTCCATTCATACCGCCATAGATTTCCTCAATGCACTCATGCCGACCGGCTTCACTGATCACACCGGCGATACTGGAGTTGATGACCGCAGTGGGGCCGCCGCTCTGGGCGACCAATAAATTGCCTGCTAAAGGTTGGGACATTATTTAAATCTACAGGTTAAGGGCCGGACAAGCTGCCAAAGCCATCGGGCTGTGTCAAAACGGAAATAGGATTGCTCCATGACTGGTTCATTGATACATTCTCGCTCCTTTTTGACTCCATGGGGCAGAATTTATACAATAAGGTTTTTGATCGGCATTGTGTGACGCAGTTGCCCTCCGGGCAATACCAGCTATTTATTGGATTGCATCTTATTCATGAGGTTACGTCCCCTCAAGCCTTTGCAATGATTCGCGAACAGGGTTTGCCTGTTCCTTTTCCTGAACGGACGTTTGCCACTGTAGACCATATCATTCCCACCGAATCGCAACAGCGCCAGCGTCCCCTTCTTGATCCTTTGGCTGAGGAGATGCTGCAACACATAGAAAAAAATACGGCTGATTATGGTATTAATTTCTTCTCCCCTGAAAAAGGCGAACAAGGGGTGGTCCACGTAGTAGGCCCTGAGCGTGGGCTAACACAACCGGGCATGACGATTGCCTGTGGGGATTCACATACCTCGACCCACGGAGCTTTCGGTACATTGGCCTTCGGCATTGGTACCAGTCAGGTGGCTGATGTGTTGGCTACTCAAACGCTGGCAATGGCCAAACTCAAGGTGCGTCGCATCAATTTTACTGGCCACCTTAA
>CAJWKQ010000132.1 GCA_913041895.1 uncultured Verrucomicrobiales bacterium | reverse complement strand
AATGCCCCGGCGCCCCATGTTCATCTCCCCCTATATTCACATCAAAACCATGTTGAGCCGGCAGTGAAAAAGGCGGTCCTCCCAAGTGCCATTTTCCAACATGCAACGTCCGGTAACCACCCTTGCGCAGGGCTTCAGCCAAAGTGATTTCCTCCAGCGGCAGGGCACGCAAAAAACGGCCACTGCGCAACTTCGCCTTGGGATTCCAGCGTCCTGAAGGCAGCCATTCAGTGAGCATCAGGCGCGCCGGATATTTCCCGGTCAGGATTGCCGCGCGCGTGGGCGAGCAAACCGCGCAGGCAGCATATCCGTCGGTAAAACGAACTCCTTGCATGGCCAACCTGTCAATATTGGGTGTCTTATAGTAGTCACTGTCGTAACAGCCCAAATCCTTCCATCCCAGGTCATCAATGAGAAACAGGACAATGTTGGGCCGGGTTGCAGCAAAAGATGACTGCAAAAAACCCGCAAAGATTATGACAAGCCAAAGCTTCATGTGAGAAAAATCCTGCGGCCAGACTTAAAGTTTTTCAAGTCAACGGTGAGAGAAAGGCTATAGCAATTATTCATTGGTATTCACCCGTGCCCAGTAGGCATCCAACATCCCCTTAACCTTTGGCGCGAGGATGTAAAGACCGAGGATATTAGCCAAGGCCATTGCAAAGATCATTGCATCAGAGAAATCAAGCACGGCCTTGAGGTCGGTCGTACAGCCAATCACCAGAAACAACCCGAACACTGCATTATAGATCAACTGAATAACCGGACTTGGTCCAAAGGCATAAATGCATCCCTCAAGTCCATAATACGACCACGAGATCATGGTTGAAAATGCAAAGAGGATCATTACTACAGCCAATAAATAAGGGAACCATGAGACCACACTCCCGACCGCTCTAGAGGTCAACTCTACTCCTTCCATGTTTCCGGCAGTTGCTCCGGAAGGATCATACACTGTAACAATAATTGTCAGTGCCGTCAGGGTGCAGATCACCACCGTATCAATGAAAGGTTCGAGCATCGCCACAAACCCCTGAGTCAAGGGTTCCTTGGTTCGAACTGCAGAATGGGCAATTGATGCTGAGCCGATGCCTGCTTCATTAGAAAAGGCTGCACGGCGAAAACCTAGAATCAGAACTGCTATCAACCCACCGGTCCACGCCTGTGGAGTAAAAGCATTACTAACAATGGAACCGATGGCCCAAGGCAAACGGTCAATATTTGCCCCAATAACAATCAGTGCCATTACCAGATAAAGACACGCCATAGCGGGCACAAGCCGGGAAGTCACCCGAGCAATACTGCGAATTCCTCCAACGGTGACTAGGCCTACAATCACGGCTAACAAAGCTCCAAAGACCCAAGCATGCTCGCTAAAAAAAGAACCCTCACCTCCTGTGACCGAAACAAACTGTTGGTAGGCCTGATTAGCCTGAAACATACCACTGGCCCCAAGGGTACCGCCAATGATGCAAACAGCATAGTACCACGCGAGAGATTTACCCAATCGTGGCCAACCACGCTCGGCGAGACCCTTATGAAGATAGAACATTGGACCGCCGGACACTGAACCGTCAGGATTCTCCTGACGATAGGCAACCCCAAGCGTGCATTCCACAAACTTCGATGCCATACCGAGAAATCCCGCCAGAATCAGCCAGAAGGTTGCCCCTGGACCACCAATAGAAATGGCAACGGCCACATGCACGATATTGCCCACCCCCACGGTGCCTGAGACAGCCGTTGCCAACGCCTGAAAATGAGTAACTTCTCCCGGAGCCTGCTCTTCTGCGTCCACCTTTCCAAATACAATGCGTAAGGCATGCGCAAAACCACGGAGATTAATAAAGCGCAGATAAAAGGTGAAGAAAACGGCGCCCACAATTAACCAGAGAACAATCAACGGGAGCTCAGCTCCATTAATTTTCAAAGAGAAAAATACGATATCAGAAATGGACTTGGCAAACGGACCAAACCGTTCATCCATTGTCTGGTCAATATCAGCAGGAGCAAGGAGAGCGGCTAGTGCGAGTAATCCGCCAAAAAAAATCAGCCAGCTTAAATACAACCGCGCACTGGAGGCACCCGGAGGCACCAGTATTTCACGAATACGATCCAACTTTTGATGCTCCACCACCTTGTTGTGGTTTAGCTCACGCGCTTGAGGCGTGTAACCCGTCCGGTGGCGACCCATTCGGCAACAAGAATATTACCTTCATTATCAAAACAAGCATCATGCGGGTGAACAAACTTGCCATCTACCCAAGTCTTGGGGTTTCCGCGGTTGACCTGTTTCTTTTTCATAACACCCTCGACGTCTTCTCCCAACTGAGCAACGACCTCGTTCTTTTCATTAAGCAGAGTCACGCGCGCGTGCAGCTCGGGCACAAGCAGTAGGTTCTGATAGCTGTCCACATTCGCGGGCCAACCGTAGCCACGAAGGGTGGTGAGGTGTTGCCCCTCCAGACTCAGGTATTGCAAGGTGTTATTGGCACGGTCGCACACCACCACGCATTCCTTGCGGCCGGGACGGCGGTCAATCCATATGCCGTGTGGGGTGGTAAACTTGCCATTACCTTTCCCCGGTCCGCCAAACTTGGAAACCCAATTACCCTCCTTATCATAGCGGTGGATATAGAAAGATCCGTAACCATCAGCCAAAAGAAACCCGCCATCATTTAGGAAGGCAAAATTAGTCGGCATAAAGGCATCCCTGCCCCAGCGTTTCACACGTACCTTGTCCTCATCCTTTTTATACACACCGCTATCCATGGGCGCATATTTTTCCCACACTGTTTCACCTTTGAGCGTCAGCTTGGCAAAGGCTTTCACCTGCTGATAAGCACATACATAAAGAAACTGCTCCTTCCCTTCAGTACGTACCTCAATACCATGACCGCCACCTTGGAACTGATTACCAAAGGCCCGGATAAATTTACCCTTTTGATCAAACACAAAAATAGAGGGATGATCCTTCTGATTGGCCTGTCCTTCATGAATCACATAGAGCAACCCCTCAGCATCCACCGCGACATTATGGGTCGTCTGCCATGTGTATTTATCGGGCAACTGAGCCCAGTTATGCTGCACCTCAAACCGATATTCTCCCTCACCAATAATCAGTTGCTTGGGCTCCCTGTTAGCCAACAGTAGGTTAGGTGTAGAAATGACCGTGGCTGCAGTTGCGCTAGTAGCTAGAAAATTACGACGGGAAATAGTTTTATTCATGAAAATATGCAGGATTGGAGAAAGTCTACGCAACCACTAGCTAGAGGCAAAAGAAAAACCGCCCGAAAGGGGCGGTTTCTTAAAATGAAAAGACTAATAAAGACCCATTAATCGTCTTCCTCTTCGTCTTGATCTTCGTCTCCTGTCATATCACGCCAGATCTCCTTGGCTTCCTCTTCAGAGAGTTTGCCTAATTCAACAGCTGCCTCCAACCCACGTGCCAATGCTTCATAAAGAGCTTCTTCTCCTTTCTCATCATGCTCTCCTTCATGATGACGATCCTCCCTCTCGCGGTCTTCCTTATGATGACGATCCTCCCTCTCGCGGTCTTCCTCATGATGGCGGCCTTCCCTTTCGCGCTCTTCCTCATGATGGCGGTGATGTTCTTCCCCGTGATGATGCTCTTTGTCTTCGCCAGCAAGTAAATCCCAAAGCATGTCCTTAGCGTGATGGTGTTCCATGCGACCGGTTTCAACAGCATGTTTTAGGACTTTTACTGCAATCATAACCTCAGCCATTCCATGCTCATTCTGCTCGTGATGATGATGGTGATCCTTTTCGTGATCACCAAACATTTCTTCTCTCAACCCTTCCAGTTTCTCCTTGGCGTCCCTCTCAGAAATCTTTCCTGCCTTAACTGCCTCCCAAATTTCTTTTTCCAACAAATCATACTTTCTTTTAGGATCCCAATCCTTATCGTCCCGATCTTTCTTGTTACGGTGATGATCCTTATCGCTGTGATGGTCGACGTAGAACTCGTTTGAGCCCTCATCCACCCGTTTCTCGTAGACATCTTTTTTGGATTGAGCAGAGGCTTCTCCGCAACTTACACCAATAAGAATAGCGACAAACAATGCGAGACAAATGAATAGTTTTGCTTTCATAAAAATTAAGTGAGGCGGAAGCCTAACACACCACGCCGGTCATTGCCAAACACTCTTAGGTGTCAAATAAATTACCTTGAGGGCTTTAGATTAACCCCTTAATGGGATGGGCGTTATAAACCGGGTAAGGCCGGCCGGTTACATCTTCATATGTCGCATCCCTGGGGATCCCCAGTGCTTCATAGATCGTAGCTGCCAGATTTTCGGGCTTTTGAGGATCGCGGGAAGGGTATTTTCCGATCTTGTCGGATGCTCCAATGACATTGCCTCCCTTGACTCCGCCCCCAGCAAAAAGAACGGACTGAAGAGCACCCCAATGGTCGCGCCCCGGTCCTTTGTAATGCTTTTCCAACAGGGAGATTTCCGGGGTCCGCCCAAACTCACCAGCCATAACGACCAGGGTGTCATCCAAAAGACCACTTGCGTGAAGATCATCCAGTAGAGCACTCATTGCCAAATCCATTGGTGGTAACAAATAATCCTTGAGGTGAGGCCAGGCATTGCCGTGCGTATCCCAAGTCTCGTTGTTACCGAGATTGACCTGAACAAGGTTCACCCCAAGCTCAACCAAATTGCGCGCCATCAATAGAGACCATCCGAAACTATTGTCCCCATAACGTTCGATCTGTTTGGGATCAGCTTTGGAAAGATCAAAGGCATCGTGGGCTTTACCGTTAGCCAAAAGTGAAAGAGCCGCTTGGCGGTACTTGTCAAAATCCTCCTGATTGGCAGCAGCCTCCAGAGCGCGTGTTTGGGATTCCAAACCCTGTCGTAAGTCTATCCTATCCTTTAACCGGTGCAAATTCAATCCATGCGGTAGTGCCAATTGCGGAGATTGGAAGGAAAGCCCTGAATCCTTCATCGCCCCGGTTGCATGATGAAACAAATACTTTGGATAAGCCCCGTAATGAAGCGGATGATAAGGAGATGACTCCAAAAACCATGGATTACGGGCTGCACCCATCCGGCCTGCAAATTGACCGGGAATAGTCCTGCCGGTACGATGAACAATCTTGTCAGGCATAACCATCACAGGAGTTGGCGCATGCCCGCGGGGCTTAAGCAAAGAGTTTGCTACAGCCGCAATACTGGGATCATCGGTATCCTGAGGCTTAGAGGCACTAAAGCCTGCGGGTTGAGCCGACATCCCTGTCAACATTACATGGTGGCCTTGAGAATGTTCATTATGCGGATGAGTTAACGAACGAACCAGTGACCACTTGTCTGATTGACGAGCGAGCAAGGGCAAATGTTCACAAATATGAATACCGGGGGTCTTGGTTCGAATCGGATTAAATGTGCCGCGGATTTCCTTGGGGGCATCGGGTTTCATGTCGAAGCTTTCATGCTGCGCCAAGCCACCGGAAAGAAACACGTAAATGACTGACTTGCCACGGCTACCTGGAGCATCAGCACGCAACCGTGCCACATCACTCATGCTCAAACCCATAAGTCCCAAGGCACCGGCGCGAACGGCCGTTCGCCTCGACATTGCGCCATGTGAATCAGCCCAACTCATATGGAATGATCAGACACCTTAGCACAGCCCACGTCAAGCTATCAAAACCCCAACAAAATTTGAGCCTATACTAACATGCCTGAGAGCACATTTGAAACGAAAGCTCCGTTGTTCAATACCTCCACATTTAACCCAAAAGTCGCAATGTGTTTTGTGGAATTATATTTGCTTGGGCCAACATTGCCGTCCCCGACTGGACTAAAATTTTGTGACGGGCGAACTGAGCACTTTCTTCTGCAACATCCAGATCCTTAATGCGGCTCACTGTGGTTTCTAAATTCTCATTCAACATACTTATCTGCCCTCTTGTAAAATAAAGACGCTGAAGATTCGCCCCGATTCCAGAATGAGTTTCTGAAACGGCTTTGATCGCATCCTTAACATAGGATGTTAATTCTCCATCAATCATAGTTTGCACTCCTGCATTGGTTACCGTAACCGAACTATTTAAAATAAAGGAGAGATCCTCACCATTTAATTCACTAGAATCCAAAGTCCATGTGGCTCCATTACTATCTTTCGCTACCGCCAACCCATTACCATCAAACAAACTAACCCCGTTAAAATCTCTAGTTCCGATATCGCTTATATAATTTTTCAAATCAGAAAATTCCGTTTGATAATTTGACTTATCATTCGAAGTTTTTGTTTTATCCAGAGCTAATACAGAAAGCTCCCCCATTCGATTCAGAGCCTTAGTCACTTTATCTATAAACCCATCCTGAGTCTGACTGAAGGAAATCGCACTAGTCAGACTGGACGTTACAGCCTTATTTCGATTGATTTTTGCGAGAAACTTATCAGCTACTGCCATGCCAGCCGCATCATCATTTGGAAAGACAATTTTAGAGCCTGAAGCCAACCGTGCTAGAGAAGAATTCAATTCATGCGTAGATGCTGAAAGCATCCGCTGTCCCTTATGCGCACCTAAATTGGTATTGATAACCATGACAAATCCTTTTGTCTTATTTGGCCGACATCCTTGTCGACTCACCTATAATCGAGGTCTTTTGACCCAAGTCCCACCAACAATACCTATAGTCTTCGGTAAAAAATCTTCAAACTTTAGCTTTTTTTACAAAATCGCGAGTTCGAGTAGCCCTAAAGCACACATAGATGCTGTTCGCGGGATGTTGATTTTGAAACGATTTATCGAATCTTAAAATTCATCGGCTGCAACATCCACAAATGGTTTTTCAACGGACGAGCCTTTGATTGATTCGCATTGCGCAATAAAAACTCAAGGGCTTGGGTATCAAAACCCAGTGCGTTTAATTTCGAGAGACGCTTTGCCAACTCACCATGAAAAATTTCATCGTCGCTATCGCCCATCAGACTTGAAAGATCGAGCCCTTCACGCGTCTTGGGGAGATGTTTGATTTCTACCTTGCCTAGTTTTGCCTTGTCACGAATATGATTAATACTCGCAGTCAGACCGCCGATCTTATCAATAAGACCCAACTCCCTTGCTTGCGCACCAGTCCATACTCTGCCCCCGGCAATCTTCTTGAGTTTTTCGACCGGCATAGATCTTGCCTTGGAAACACGATCAAGAAACAAATCATAAGTGAGATCCACAAACGCCTGCATTTTTTTTGTTTCCTCTTCGGTCCAAGGTTTACCCAGCTGCATTTGGCGCGCAGCATCGTCGATCGCCACAGTCTCCATATTCACCCCCACACGGCTCAGCAAGGCATCAAAACCCAACTGCATGCCAAAGACACCAATTGAACCGGTGATTGTATCGGCATCAGCAAAAATCGGAGCATCAACACACGCAACAAGGTAACCGCCCGATGCGGCAACATCACCCATCGAGAAGACAATCGGCTTTGTTGCAGCCAGATTGGCAATAGCCACACGTATGTTTTCACTGGCTGTGGCACTACCTCCCGGCGAATTAATACGCAGGACCACTCCTTTGACCTGATCATCCTCGGCCAATTCGTTGAGCGCCTTAACTGTTGGCCCATCAATTATCTCACCAGCTTGCGCCCTACTTCCATCCATGATCGTGCCACTGAGGTGATACACCACGACCGTAGGCTTTGTATTCTTCTCCCCTTTGCCATCATCAGACATCAGTGCCTTAAATAAATCAGTGAAACCGAATGACTTCGGTTTCTTTTTCTTCGGCGCACCCCACTCCACATTTCCTCCAACACGTGACTCAATTGCCTCACGCATACGCCCGGGTTCAACAAGATGATCTACCAAACCGTGTTTCTTTGCCGATGATGGCAGCATGAGTCGATCCTGCTGCAGAAGTCGCACCTTTTGCTCAGGCAATTTTCTTCCCTTTGCTATTTGTGCCACAACAGCCTCGTTCAGGGAGGTGAGTAGTTTCTCGTAGTGCTGACGCAAGTGCACCGACATGGTTGAGCGGGTGTAAGGCTCAACGGCCCCCTTGAAATCACCCGCCCGTACCGTTGTTACATTCAGCCCAACCAAGTTAAATAGATCCTTATAAAAAGTGTGCTCCATTGTCGCTGAGGGGATATCGACCATGCCATCCTTAGACATGAAAATCTCATGGCACGCTGAGGCCACACTCAATTCGAGCGTGCTGGCCGATGCCAGCCAGGCGATGGTTTTCTTGCCGGATTTATTGAGCTTGGCAATTCGCTGTGCAAAATCCCGCTGCTGCACACGGCTTAATGAAAAGGCCTGTGACAAATCCAATACTACGTATCCGTTATCCTTACGCTTGGTGATGCTCTCCAGATGGTCAGCGAGCTTGAAATATGATTTCGAACTCAGACCTCCTCCCATCACGAGTGCCACAGGATCAAGTGAAGTCGACGGCATTTCTGAATAAGCTCCGCGCAAAGTGAGATGGTGAACGTGGGTAATATTTTCATCAGGCTCCTCCTTGTCTTTCTCCGCGGGCTTCGCCGCAAAGGCATTGCCGGGATTGACAAGCGAAAGACTCAGCATTAGACCAAAAGTCGCTTTAGCCCAGAGACAGGAATAATTCGTTTTTTTCATGGGGTTCATTCGTTCTAGCTTAATTAAGGAAAAATTAAAGACTAATTATAAAAGGGCTCTTACTGCCTAGAAACTGCAATTATAGCAGGATTAGAAAACGATTACTTTTGTGCCCGGTAAAGCTCCTTGCCATGCTCATCATAGAATTCAAACCGTGCTGTTCCCTTAGAAGTAATCACCACGCGCAGAAACCCTCCGGAACGATATTTCTGAGTATAGAATTGCTTAATGGTAGCATCCGGATCTGTCGACTGAGGATCGCCTGGCTTACGACCCAATCGGGAATTCGAATCAACCAAAGCGCCGCAGGAAAATTCCTCCACTCCCAATGGATGCCGGGCATGGTACTGCCAGTGCCGGTCCCCACACACAGTGT
>CAJWKQ010000131.1 GCA_913041895.1 uncultured Verrucomicrobiales bacterium | reverse complement strand
TTTCTCAATCGGCGGTAAGTCGTTTTTAATGTACCGCATCGCAATTGCCCATTTTCCGGTCTGTGAAAAGACGTTTACCCGGAATCGGCCGAATTTTTTATTAAAGTAGGAGAAGTCAACCTCTCTGTCTTCCTTGAATTTCTCAACAAAGTGCTCTGGGCACATACTAAAGATAATTCTTTCCATCCATTTACGGGTTGGTTTGGGGAAATCACGATCACGCAACCCGCGACTCATGCGAAAGTGAATATATTCATCCTCCTTGATATGAAGATCAGCTACGTCTTCATTGACTGCGTCTTGTAGAATCAAGTCCCAAAGCCGCAAATCATCATCTTCTATCGATTTGTCTTCTTCAAGGCCATTCCAGCACTCCGAAGTTTCATCTGAAATACTCAGATAACCCGCAGGATAGCGCAGGCTGATGTCCTCGTCCTCAGCCAACTGAACACCTCCAGCAACTTCGTCTTTTGGTCGGTCTTTGAGAGGAATTTGTTTCAGTGCTAAATCTTCTTCAGAAAGAATAATCCCGTCATCGCTTGATTGTGGCGCAGGTGCCGGGGTTGGTTGTTCCTCTGCTGGCGTTTCTTCCAGTCCGGGTTCGGCAATTGTAATTTGGGGATCAATAGATTCTTCCGTTGCAGGTGCAGCAGGAGCCATAGTCTCTATCGGCGCTGGAGGAGGTGCTTCAGCCGGCACTTGCTCCAGTGATGGAGTGGCAGGGATAATTTCAGGAGTTTCTGCTCCGGGTGGAGGTGGTGGGGGTGCGCTCAAGTCAATCGGAGTTGGTGCCACAGGTGGAGCGGCTTCAGTAGGTGGAGGTGGCGGCGCAGTTTCCATTTATCTGACCATAACCTTATTGAGAGCAAAAAGCAACCGTGGGAGGTAACAGAGATTCGACATATTTACCATTCAAGGACTGTAGCACCCCAAGTAAGGCCTGCTCCGAAGGCAATAATCAGTATGCGGTCACCTCGTTCGATTTTGCCTGATTCCAACGCTTCATCAAGAGCTACAGCCACGCTGGCAGCGGATGTATTTCCGTATTTTTGGAGATTCACAAACACTTGGTCCTCTTTTGCTCCTAGTCGTTCGCCGATGGCACTAATGATCCGTTGGTTAGCCTGATGTGGAATGATGCATTTAATGTCATCAATACTAAGACCGCTTTGTTCCATCACATCCTTGGCAGCAGCGGTCATGGCGGTGACAGCATTTTTATAGACTTCTTTTCCTTCCATTTTTAGGAAGTGAATTCGGTCATTTACTGAATCTACAGTTGCAGGCTGTCTGCATCCTCCACCTGGCATAGCAAGGATTTCGGCTTTATTACCATCGCTACCCAAACGGGTGGCCAGAACACCGCGTGCACCATCACGTCGTTGTAGCACAGCTGCCCCAGCACCATCACCGAAAAGCACACATGTATTACGATCTTCCCAATCTATAATGGAAGAAAGTTTCTCTGCACCGATGATGAGTACGTTTTGGTAAACTCCACTAGATATAAAGGCTCGTCCTACCTCCAAAGCGTAGATGAAGCCAGAGCAGGCTGCTTCAAGGTCAAATGCTGCCGCTTTGCTTGCGCCGAGTTCCTGCTGTACTAGGCAGGCGGTCGCAGGGAATGGCATATCTGGGGTAATAGTTGCAACGACAATTAGGTCTAGATCGGTTGGGCTCAATTCAGCTTGTGTGAGAGCCTTAAGGGAGGCTTTCACGGCCATGGTCGAAGTGAATTCGTTCTCGGCTGCCATACGCCTTTCCTTAATCCCAGTGCGGGTGGTTATCCACTCGTCATTGGTATCTACCAATTTCTCTAGGTCAGAATTACTCAGTACGCGTTCGGGAACGTAGGAGCCAATGCCTGTTATAGCACAGCCTTGAAGCTGGTTGAGTTTACTCATCAATTAATAAGGTAGGTTATATAGGTCGCAACCCTCAGAAGGCTACACTAAAGCGATATCTAGCTTCGGGCAAGAGGGAGATGGATTGTTTGAATATGCCCTCAGGACATGGAATTCCTGCGGGCTCTAAAAAATGAAAAAAATCGTCTAGAGCTGACCCTTGATCGTGATGATCTGTCGTCCTTTATAAAAACCACAACTCGGGCAGACTCTGTGGGCCTGTTTAGGTTCACCGCATTGTTCGCAGTCTTGTAACTTGGGTAAGGTCAGTACACTATTGGACGCGATACGCTTGCGTCTGCGACTACGAGAGGTTCTACGTTTTGGTACCGGCATTTTTTAATTCTACCTAAAGGTTATGGTTGCTTCCATTCATCCAGCTTATCCCACGCATCGGATCGTTTCTTGTCCTCTTCCTGCGCGACCTTTCGCTGGGAAGCCAACCCTTGACATGACTCATCACACAGGGGATGGCGCGGAAGGCCGAGCAAAATATCTTCGCGTATAGACGGAGTCAAGTCCACATATTCGCCGATTACCCTAATACCATCAGCGCCACTGAAGGGAAGAACGGTTGCCCAATTGGGCAAGTCCATCGCATAGGTGAAAGGTCGAATGCATCGAGCGCATTCGCATGAAAATTCAATATTTAGCTTGCCATGTATTATTATCGAATCGTCTGCCTTTGAGGCGTTGATTTCATATTCAAGGTTTTCTGCAGATCGGATTAGATCGTGTGTGCCTCCTAAATCAAGTTGCAGTTCATTAGCCGATAACTCACCACATAGGCTCAAATCCTCTGTGTTTAGTTTTTCCAAATTTATTTTGACAGGCATGATGTCTTACTCAGGTTGAAATCACCCGGGTGAAAGGTGAATAGTTAATCCAGTTTGCTCTTCAGGGCACGTTTCACATTCGGTGGCACAAATGTGGTAACATCCCCACCTAAACCGGCAACTTCTTTTACCAGGCGTGAGCTTAGAAAAATATAGGATTCACGTGGCATCATAAAGATGGTTTCGATCTCCTTCTTGAGTTTTCGATTCATTAATGCGAGTTGAAACTCGAATTCGAAGTCAGATACTGCACGAAGTCCTCTTATAATGGCTTGGGCTTTCTTCATTTCTGCAAATTCTATTAAAAGACCATCAAAAGTTGTAACCTCTACATTTGAAAAATTATTTACTGCTTCAGTAATTTGTTGCTCACGTTCTGACTGTGTGAACATGGGGCTTTTGTCTGCATTTTGTGCTACGGCAACAATAACCCGGTCGAACAGCTTGGAGGCCCTCTCAACTACGTCCAGATGACCGTTGGTAAGCGGATCGAAGCTTCCGGGATATACCACAGTGCGCATGACCACAACCTTCAGGGTCCAAGCGTAACACGCAAGAAATTTTATACAGCCTCTTGGCGCTCTGGACAAATCCACCTAGAATGGGCTACTTTGTTGTGAGAAGAGCACATGACCGAAGTAGCTCCCACAGAGCCCCATGAAGCGGGGCAGCCCGCTGCAGATGGACAGCAGCTCAAGCCTTGTGCAAAAGCTTTTTCCAGTTTGTTACTGGGAATCTTTGGTTGCATCTTGGGGGTAGTAGCCTATGTGGGTGTGGAAATGGATCCCGGCAAGCCAGAGGGATTGAATTTAACAGGGGGGTATAGTGAGACAATGGCTGCGCTGCCGGAGGACGTTAAACAGCGTGGAATAAGGAGATTTATCGCGAGCTTCGGACAGTGGTTTGGTTTTGTGGGTGCTGCGCTAGGTTTATATGGCTTAATTCAGGGAATTACTCATCTTTATCAAGCTAGTATTCAGCTCGTAATTCCCAAAAGAGGTCTAGCGGGGGCAGGATCTTTTTTTTCATTTATTGCCTGTTTAAGTATAATTTTCGCAGCGAAACATGGGTGGAATGCTCATGTTGGTTTGCTCGTGGATGAAACGCAAGAAGCAACCAATCGCATTGCTCAGGTGGCCAATATAATGCAACAAGCACAGGATATAGCTGATGGCAAAGCTCCTCCTCAAGGAGGTATTGATGTTCAAGCTATAGGTATTGGTGAGAGTGCACTTGGTGGCTTTTTGAATCCAGTTACTCAAATTTGGACTGAAGATTATCTGAACCGTCATGCACCCAATGTGGAATTTTATTCTACCGATGGCCGAGGCTATAGTCTTGATAAATCGAAGAATACACGTGTAATGCTTGTGCTTATTAAATCGGCTAGTCCTGGCTGTCGAAATGCAGTGCCGCTACTGAACCAACTAGATAATGAATTTTCGCTGGGCGATTTGCGCATTTTGGCCGTGAGTCAGGAGCCGAGGGTTAATATCGAGGCGTTTGTAAAGCAAACCGGTTCTAGATTTCCGGTTGGAAAGGCTGCTGTAATGCCAGCGGAACCTTATGGTGACGTACAATCCTTCCCGACCTATTTTATTTTGGATAGAGAAGGGGTCATAGAGAGAATTCTCATTGGTCCTCAGCCGATCGGAGTTCTCCGTGCAGCGGCTAAGGGTCCATGAGTCTAGCGCTCTATTTTGGTTAGAGCACTTTTTATGACCCATTTGGATCGTATTAGTGTTGCGTGGGCTTGAGTGGAATTTGTACCTGTCAGGGCCATGACAATTCGGATTGCTCTTTCACGAAGTTTCTCGTTTTTTGGATCCAAATCCACCATTAGATTGCCAGCTACTTTACCAAGTTTAACCATGGTTAGCGTGGTGATGCAGTTTAGTATTAATTTAGTGGCAGTTCCTGCTTTCAATCGTGTTGAACCGGTTAAAATCTCGGGGCCGATAGCGGGGGCTAGTATTATTTCAGGTACACCGGCTTTGCGTTTCACGTTTTGGTTAAAACAAACTAGTGCAGTTTTTGCGCCGCGCTTTTTTGCCATGACCAAGGCGCCCCATACAAACGGGGTGCGCCCACTGGCAGCAATACCTATTACGATGTCCTTTTTACCAACTCCTCGAAACTGAACTGCTTGGCTTCCTGCATCCATATCATCTTCAGCTCCCTCTACTGCCTGTGTTAGCGCTCGTGTTCCACCTGCGATAATACCTTGAACCTGTTCGGGGTGTGTCCGAAAAGTAGGAGGGCACTCGCTCGCATCCAATACTCCCAGTCGCCCGCTTGTACCTGCTCCAACGTAGAATAATCGTCCACCGTCTCCTAGAGCCTTTGCGGCTTGGCGTACTAGTCGGGATATTATTTTAGTCTCTTTTTGTACTGCTTTTACCCCCTTTGCTTCCTCACTTAACATTAGTTTAACCGCTTCAGTTAGAGGCAATTTGTCTAGACCCATTGATCTAGGATGGCGCTCTTCGGTGTCAGCCAATACACCGTTAAAAGTATCGTGTTTATTTGGAGTATGCTTGAAGACTGGTGGAACCTCCAAATCACGCGCTAACTCAATTGCACCCCATACTCCCTCTGTGTTTTGAGTGCGAACTTTTGCCTTTGGCCAATGCGCTTTGATTTCATCACGCACGCTCTTTGCGAAGCTCGGTTGGTTACGCAATACTCCTCCTGACAGTACAAATTCTATGGATTCTTTTTTATTGCAGATTTTCTTGGCACAGGTAACGGCATCTCTAGCCAATACTGTAACAGCTCCTTTTAATATATCGCGGGCAATACGGTCACGGTGTTTGGCTGCAGTAAACACTTCAGATGCTAATGTGGCTATTGCGCCCTTGTTGGCACTGGAGACCCATTCAATCAGTTCATCCGGTTCGTTTGCACCTGTAGCCGTAAGCAATCTTTCCCCCAGTCGACTCCAGGTGCCGTTGAGGTCAAAATAAAATACGACTGCTTTGAGTGCCCGTAGTCCAATTTCAAACCCACTACCTTTGTCTCCGAGTATATGTCCCCACCCGCCCATTTTAGCTGTGCGACCAGAGCTTGTTCTACCAAAACAACAGGATCCGGTTCCTGACACCAAGATTACCGCTGTAACATTAGTTTTACCCAAAGCAACTTCGAGGTCATGTGTGGCAAAGCAGGGTATTTCTTTCCATATTTTTCCTGCAACATTCCGGATACGTTGATGATCTTTTTTATTTCGAGAGCCCGCCATTCCAAGGCCAATGATATCAGGAGGTTCAAACTCTCCTGCGATGGTGCGTAACAAATCGCTCAGTTGCTGGTCATTAAGTAATTGCACATTACCAGGACCAAAAGTTGCACGCTTGATTTCTCGGTTCTGTGCATCAGCGAGTAATGCTGTAGTACGCGTGCCCCCACCTTCGATGCCCAAGGTGTAAGGGCGATTATATGCGGTGGCTCCTGCCATTCCGGAGAGTTTCCCGAGACTGGAAGCTCAGCGCAAGTCAATGGTCTTGGATTTGTTGCCACTCTGAGTTATTCCAAAGCTGTGACTGAAACCGAACAGGCAATCCTTGATAAGTTATTGGAACTGGAGTCGGCTGTGGCCGGCGTAAACAAAGAAGCAAAGCCTGATTTATTGGGTATCTTCAGCGAGTTAGATGAAATGACTCTCTCACTGCCCAGGGATACCGCACCTGATCTTATGCATTATATGCATAAGAGAAGTTACCAGAAGGCTCGTCTTTTTTTGCAGGGAAAGGACCCTGAACAAGGCGAATGCCCACGTTAAGTCATGCATGAGGATACCATTGCTGCGATTGCTACACCCCTTGGAGAAGGGGGGATGTCAATCATACGAATTTCCGGCGGAAAAGCCATAGCCATGGCAAATGAGTGCTTCAGGCCGGTTGGTAAAAGTTCCCGCAACCCCAGCGATGCCTCTACGCATACGTTGCACTATGGATATATTACTCAAAATGGTCGTGATATTGATGAAGTGCTTTTGGCAGTCCTGCGCGCGCCGCGTACTTTTACTCGTGAAGACACTGTTGAAATTACCTGTCATGGAGGACTTCTCGCTACCCAGTCGGTTTTAAAGGCTGTATTGGCCAGTGGCGCGCGAAGTGCAGAGCCTGGTGAATTTACGCGCCGTGCATTTCTTAACGGCCGCATTGATCTCACACAAGCTGAAGCAGTTAGTGATGTTATCCACGCTCGTACTGATTTGGCACTTGCTGCAGCCAATGAGCAGCTTGCGGGTAAACTTAGCCAGCGGATCCACCAGCTCCGTCAGGAGCTTATGCACACGCTTGCTCATGTTGAAGCACACATCGATTTTCCGGATGAAGATATTGCTCCCGATACAATGATCCAGCTAGTGGCTCAGCTCCAAAATGCTCTTGTTTTTATAGATGGACTATTAGCCACAGCAGAAGAAGGACAAATCCTGCGCAAGGGAATTCGCGCGGCGCTCATTGGTCTCCCCAATGCAGGAAAATCAAGTTTGCTTAACCAGCTTCTGGGTCATGATCGGGCTATTGTTACATCTACGGCTGGGACTACGCGTGATACCATTGAAGAAACTGCCAACATTCGGGGTATTCCCGTGGTGTTCATTGATACTGCCGGACTCCGCGAGTCTTCAAATGAAATTGAAGCCGAAGGTATTAAGCGTAGTCACGAAAGTATTGCGAAGGCAGAACTCATCCTGCATGTAGTTGATTCGAGTCAACCACTCACCGGTGAGAATCAACAGCCCTTAGACGTATCTGCAGGCAAGAAGTGTATCATAGTAGCTAACAAGTCAGATTTGCCAACGACAAGTGATTTACCGGGCGCTATCAAGACCTGCTGTCTAGATGGCACGGGTATTGAAGAATTGAAGGATGCCATTAAGAGTGCAGTGTGGTCGGGTGAAATACAGGCTGATATGTTGCCTGTGATGGTTAACGCGCGTCATCATGACGCTTTACGTCGAGCAAGAGAGGCGACTGAGAAATCATTAGCTACTTTACAAGAATGCCGTACTCTTGAGTTGACCGCAATGGATCTTCGTATTGCTGTAAACGCGGTCGGTGAAGTGGTTGGCAAAACATCGACTGAAGATCTTCTTGATACAATATTTAGCCAGTTCTGTATCGGAAAATGATTGAACTTGAAGAAGCCCGTCAGAGAATTCTGGACGTTATCTCTCCCGTCCAAAGTGAAACAGTAGAGTTATCTAAGATTCAAGATAGGATTCTTGCTGAGAATCTTATCGCGCCTATTAATCTGCCCACTTTCGACAATTCCGCGATGGATGGTTTTGCCGTACGTGCCTCTGAGGCACCCACTGGAGCACGCCTAAGAAGTATTGCTGAGGTAGCTGCCGGTACAGTTTTTGCGGATGAAGTTCGTGAGGGTGAGTGTGTGCGCATTTTTACGGGTTCCCCAATGCCCGCCGGTATGAATGCCGTGGTAATGCAGGAAGATACACGAGTCGAAGGCGAAACAGTTGAAATAACCGATGGGGTAAAGCCTTTTGAAAACGTACGGCTGAAGGGGGAGGATGTCAAAGAAGGTACTATTGTTGGACAAAGCGGGGAATTGCTGACTCCCGGGCATGTGTCGTTACTAGGCTCATGTGGGATAGCAAAGGTGCGGGTGAGTAAGCGCCCAACAATCGGTCTTTTGGCCACGGGAAACGAACTTCGAGAGCCGGGCGCTGCACTTGCCTCTGGCGAGATTTTTGAGAGTAACAGGCAATCTATTGCACGGCTTGTGGAGAATGCTGGTGGACAATCACATATCTATCCGTTGGTGTCAGACACACTTGGGGACACGGTAAAGGCTTTAAAGTCCGCTTTTGCAGAGTGTGATGCGGTTATTACCTCAGGAGGTGTGTCGGTGGGAAAACATGATTATGTGAAGCAAGCTTTCAAGGAAATTGGGGGTAATCTTGATTTTTGGAAGGTACGTATGAAGCCCGGCAAGCCGTTTGTATTCGGACATTTGGGTAATCAATTTTTATATGGTCTACCGGGTAATCCAGTATCGGCGTTTGTAACTTTTCTAGTGCTGGTAAGGCCGGGGTTGCTGAAGATGTCTGGGGCAATAAATACACAACTTCCAGAACATCCGGTTGTATTAGCTGCATCACTGGTCAATCAGGGTAATCGAAGGCATTTCATGCGTGTATTCGTAGATGCCAAAGGTCAGGCCCATCCTGTTGGAATGCAGGCGTCACATGCAGTCAGTCCTTTAGCTAAGGCAAACGGCCTGATAGATGTTCCTCCAGAAACTACG